>JAUWBW010000177.1 GCA_030609665.1 Methanosarcinaceae archaeon
GGGGTCTGGCAGTATTTGCAACTCCACGGACATCCCCTGCTGATTTCGATAGGTGCGAGGAGTGTTTTCGGGTCAAAACACGGATAGTTGTTCAGGTCAACGTGGTCACGTTTGCCTGTAAACACCACCTTGCCGCCCGGATCTTTGTATGCGATCCCCTTGACCTGACTTACATCTCCGCCCGATTCGAGAATTCTTAATAGATGGGGAAGTGTTTCTTCACCTTCTCCTATCACCACGTAATCGAAATGCGCAAGTGTTTCCTCAGGTGCGCCGGAAGGATGAGGGCCGCCTGCTATGAATATCGAATTCGTGTTTGCGTTACTTATTTCCTGAAAAACAGACTCTGCCTGTTTTGTGACGAAACTGTATAGCATGACTCCGTCTTTTGGTTCTTTCACAACGGATGCTTGTGGAACCAGAGGGGCAAGTGCAGCAAGGCTGTACGAGTTTTTCTTGTTCCATCGAAAATATGTATTCATCTCGTCTCCTGTCGCGAATTTTTGCTTGCTTAACTCATCCGGCACTATTGTATGATCGTGAACGGAACAAGTGTGAAACAAAGTATCCCAAGCACAAAGGTAATGACTCCGATTGCCATCCGATTGTTGTCAAGTTCTATCTCGTCATCGAGGGGTGTGGGATGTCCTGCTGCTGCAAAGAGTGAGAGGAACAGTGCCCAGAATACCCAGATAAAGCCGTTCTGTTTCATGGCAAATGTCACATAGATGCCGATCATGAGTAATACATAGGGCATGACCGAGGAAACATATTTCGCTTTTTCACCCATCATTGCCCGAAGGACGTGACCACCATCGAGCTGTCCTGATGGCAGGAGATTCAACAGGGTGACCAGCATTCCGACCCATCCTGCAAATGCAACCGGATGGATGAATTCGCCAACCGAACCCACGAGGTTCACGAGTAGCTCGAACAGTGGCGGGTTCTGTAATTCCATCATGATCATATCTTGCGGGGGTGCTACTGTCGGAAGGTTTAGACCTATAATTGTAACAAAGATCGATGCGGCAAGTCCGATAAGCGGACCTGAGACCCCTACATCGAATAACGCTTTCCTGCTCGGTATCGGACCCCTGTGTTTTATGATCGCCCCCATTGTCCCGATAAATGTTGGGAATGGTATGAAATATGGCAGCGAGGTGCGCATTCCGTGTATTCTTGCTGCGATGTAGTGTCCCATCTCATGAGAACCCAAGACTGTCATGATAGCGATAGTAAACGGTAAACCCTGTGTGAATTGTGATGGGTCACTAGCAAGGTCAACACCAAACATCGTAGCACCTGCAAACATTGTGGTAAAGATCGTGGCAATTGCAAGCAAGGCATTGATCCACACACGTTCAGGTTTTTCAACAAATGGGGATGCGATAAGTATGTGTTCACCAAGTTCGTATTTTATCGCGAACTGGTATCCTATTTCTGCAAATGGGGTCCATAATTTCTGGTATATCTCTTTCAGGTCTTCATTTGGTATGCCGTAAAAGAACAATGTTCCGTCATCTGATGCTACGTCGTATATTTGAAAAACGGATTCGATCTGGTCGTACAACTCCTCGAACTTTTCATCCGTCAGTGTAATCTCATTAGTGTCAGTAGGTGTTGCACCGTCCTGCACTTCTTCTGGTATATTTTCCGGCATTATTTTTGTATCCACTTAGTGTTAGTCAAGTACTTCGACATATCCGGTCTGGCTGTCGATCTTCACTAACGTGTCATTTTTCAGTACTTCATAGGGGTCGGTTTCCATTCTATCCACAAGCGGAATGTCGGATATGATCGCACCGACAGCCACGATGGGTTCGGATTCGATATTGATCATCGCAGATGGTGCGACACCGTTCTTGCTCAATTGGTAGAGTACATACGAGCCAACGGTCGAACCTTTGCCGTGTGGGAACACCAGCACCCTGTTCTTTATGGATATCCCGTAGAGGTCATGATCCTGCTCGACAACGACTCCTGTCTTTGGGTCAACGTTGCCAAGGAATGAGATGGCATCATGGGATATAAGCACCCTGCCCTGTGCAACACCTCTTGAGATGCTGCGGCACTTTATCTTTTTTGTTCCCATTTGTGTCACGCCCTGAGTGCTTCATTGATGCATTCTTCAATACTTCCAAACCTTGCAGGCACCTTGCACATGCTTGGGACATAGGACAATGCTTTGCCGGAGTTGACCATCATAAGATTGTAATTTTCACTTGCCGGGGACACAACCATGCAGGTGTCGCATACCACAAGCGCGCCGCTTTTTTCGATCTTGTCAACGAACTGCGGGTAACGTTCTGCGATTTCGCGTGATGTGCATACCCAGACATCCTTCTCGACCTGTTTACCATCAAGCAGCCGTGCGATATGTGCGAGTTCATCAGCCGAGCAGTGTGGGCATCCGAAAGCAACCATGTCGACATCGGTTTGTGCTGTGTTGTCAGGTATTTTGTCGTAAACCTCGCGGATCTGGCTTTCTTCGATTATGATATTCTCATCAGTTTTCTCGAATTTCATCCTGCGTGCATCGGGTGTGACACTGTCCACGTGATACAGGGCAACTGCGCCGGATGCTGCCATTGCAGCACCGAGTGCTTTGAGTTCATCACCTTCGGGCTCGTTCTGCAGGAAGAATAATGGAACTTTGCTGCCGACAGTTTTGCCTGCGATGTATCCGAGTGCAGCGTAATCCGCTCCAGAAAGGTTGCATTCAACAGTTACGGAAATGGTAGGTTCGCGGTTCTCATCCAGATGATAACCAAAGTTCGCGGTCTTTCCGACAAGTGCCGCGCTGAGTGCGGATGGTCCGCCTTCCCTGTTTGTTCTTGCACCTATGACCGAGTTTACATATGACACTGCAGAAGATTCGCTCCATGCTACATGGTCGCCGTAGCCGAGTGTGAAGTTGTCAAGATAATATGGTGTGCAGGTGCATTTTGAGGTCACGCCGAGTTTTTCGTATGCTTTGATGATCTCATGTTGTTTTTGTGCGAATTGTGGGGATATTCCCATCTCATCCCAAAGTTTCAGGTCCATTCCGGCAGGATTGAGAATTGATGGCACCTTTACTTTCCCTTCAAGGTCAGATATCCATTCAAGTCCGGCATCGCCTATGGTTTTGTAGGATACGCCTGCGATCTGTGCGCTTTTGATGGGGATGAGGCGGTCTGCACCGTAGATGTCACCAAGTGCGACCAGTATCTCGATCGCTTTTTGCAGTGTTTCCCCGTCTTCACCGTTGAGCGTCTGCTCTTCTTCTTTTGTGAGGTGCATGTTAAATGTTCACTCCCTACTCCTGTGGCATCTTGGCACGTTCAAAGTCTTCAACATTTGCAAGGACCTTGGTGGCATCGATACCGACCTTTGTGCTCGTGCCATCAGGTGCGCCTCTTGGGTAAAGTGAACTTCCACGTACACCGGGGATTATCATGATATCAGAGTCGCCTTTTACACGTGTGGCAATTGCGAATTCGACGTCGTTGGGGTTGAAGATGTCGATATCTTCGTCCACGACAACGATGTGTTTGAGGCTTGTGTGTGCGGCAAAGGCTGCCATGATGGCGTTCTTGCCGTCGCCTTCGGTCTGTTTATCGATCTGCACGACGGCATGGAGGTAGCAGCATCCGCCTTCTGTGAGGACGACATTGCGGACTGTTGTGACTTCGCCGACTGCGTTGTATATCTTTGGCTCGTATGGCACTCCCATCATGAGCAGGTGTTCGGCACCTGCAGGCAGAATTCCGTGATAGATGGGGTCTTTGCGGTGCATGATCTTTGTTATATGTATGACAGGTTCTTTGCGGACATGGTCGTATGTTCCTGTGATGTCCACGAATGGTCCTTCGTCTGCGACTTCTTCGGGGTCTATGTAACCTTCAAGCACGATCTCTGCGTGCGGTACTTTGATGCCGTTGTCGCATTCGAACAATTCTACGGGACTGCCTCGAAGTGCGGCTGCGTATTCGAATTCCTTGCCAACGGGCACACGGGTGGTTGTTGCGAATGTGATGGTGGGGTCAGCACCAAGTACGATGGCGATTGGCAGTTTTTCTCCTTTTGCGGCTGCATTCTTGTGAAGCAGGTATGTATGCCGTGGCGGTACGAGACGTGCCGCGAGTTTG
>JAUWBW010000064.1 GCA_030609665.1 Methanosarcinaceae archaeon
CCTGCGATCGAGAACATCATCAGGAAATTGAACTATCTTCGTGAAGGGCAAGAATCACTTCCAAGGGAGGGTTCTCCTTACTATGATGAGATGTATGAAAAGTCAATGATGTATCTCAAACTCGTTGGAATGGAACACAAAGCACTCCATACGGCAAACCTGCTAAGTGGCGGCGAGAAACAAAGAATTATCATCGCACGTCAGCTTGCAGCAAATCCTAAACTTTTGCTTTTAGATGAACCTGTAACAATGACAGGACCCGACACAAAACAGGAAGTTTTGGATACAATAAAGGACCTTAAGAATACCCTGGACATCCCGATTATCGTTGTATCACACTTACCGGAAATTCATATGTATCTTTCGGATCGGCTTATATATCTTGAAAATGGCAAGATACTTGATGAAGGCGAGCCGAAAACCGTGCTCAAGCATTTCCTCAAGGAACTGAAACCGCAAGTCGAAATTACACCGGTTACTGAGAAAGAACCCATTATTCAAGTGAGGGATATTTCTAAGCGCATTGCACTCATAAGAGTTGGTGAAGTGTTGAATATCAAGGACTTGTCTCTTGATATATATAAAGGTGAGATTGTTTCATTTATAGGACCTTCCGGTGCCGGAAAGACTATTCTTTTAAAGATGATGGAAGGATTGACCGATCTTAAATCCGGACATATCGGCTACCTTAACGATGGTGAATGGGTGGACATTACCCATTACAGTAAGAAACGTATAGAATTACGAAGCAAGATCAGTATAATGCATCAGGAATTCACTATGTCCCCACATTCGACAGTCAGGCAGCAAATCGCTTTCAGGTTGAGCATTAAGATGACTGGTGCGATTGAATATGCAAGAAAAAAGGCTGCAGAATTAGGCATATCGGACGAGAACCTTGATATGATCTATCAACTCCCTGATATGTCAGAGGATGAAAAAACAGAAGCTCTGCAGGGTCTGCATTTTTCAATAGACATATTCCAAAAACTGTTCCCACATGTTCCAGACACAGATGTTGAAAAATATGCAAAAATCGTATTTGATGCAATGGATCTTCCAATGGAAATCCTTGATAAAACACCAGACCAGATAAGCGGTGGTGAGCACGTAAGAGCATTCATCGCACTTTCACTGGCAACATCTCCTGAGATATTGATGCTGGATGAACCATTTGGTGATCTTGATCCTGTGACACTTCGTGATGTCACCAATTCACTCAAGAACATAAATGCAAAATTCGGTACAACAATCGTACTTGTTAGCCATCATATGGATTTCGTAAAAGAAGTCGCTCACAGGGCTATTTTGATAGATAATGGTGTAATAATTGAGGATGGCGAACCCAACGAAGTATGCCAGCATTTGATTGATAGGAGCAATGCTACATATCTTGAACATGATATTCAAGAAATAGCAAACTAAGTTGCTGACGAGTTGTCAGCAATCCCCTTCTTTTTTATAGTATATAATTTATAGAATTATATAGTGCGAGTAAATCCGACCGTAGCGAGAATTTTCTCGGTCTATTGTATATATTTTTGTGATTGAACCACTAAAAATACATTAGTAGACAGTCGCCAGAATCATTTATGTTGTGTAAAGATATTTAATGTTAAATCTCTAATTAATAGTTGGGGGGTTAAATATGATTGAAACTATTCGAAAAATCAGTCATTCCGGAATTGTAGCATAAGCTTGTGATTCCGGAGATGTGTGAATGAAGTGACATATCATAGAAACAATGATACTTAAATACGTCCGGTTTTGAGAATATAGATAACAAGCCCCATTCCTAAAAAGCCGGCAACCAGAAATCCGGCAACACCAAGTAACGAAATTCCTCCTACAAGAGGTTCCATGCCAGTCTGGATTATCAAGGACGAGCCCACAATTATAGCTGATATAATAAAACTAAATGCAAGACGGTTGCTTGCAGCATTCATTTCCATAACTATTCGGTCGAGTCCATGATGCTCGAATTTTATATTTAGATCACCACTTTCCGCCGATGACAGAATATGCGATATCTGCATTGGCATCTTGTGCAGCATACGGGAATATTTCGGCATATCCTTAAATACAGAATTTGCAATATATTTAGGACTCATGCGTTCTTTCATGATTTTTTTTGCACATGGCTCAAAAACCATTGCTACATTAAAATCAGGCATCATCTGAGTACCAAATCCGGTAATCATAATTACACCTCTTAAAAGCAAAGCGATGTTTGCCGGAATCCTTGCCTGATGCCTTCGAAGCACACCAAGCAATTCACTCAACATTGATGCTGCATCCATTTGCTTTAAAGACCTGCCATAGTATTTATCCAGCAGGTGCTCAATATCGGTCTTTAATTCATGAATATCCACATCGCTTCCAATAACATCAAAGTCATATAGAATCTCAATGCACTGTTCCACGTCGCCTTTTGTAATTGCAAACAGGCAATCAATAAATGCATTTCGAAGATCATTTGATAAATGGCCAACCATGCCAAAATCGATTAGCGCGATTCTTCCATCATCCAGTATAAATACATTGCCCGGATGGATATCAGCATGGAATAAACCGTCCTCAAAGACCTGTTTCATGAATGCCTTTGCACCATATATTGCGATCTGCTGTCGATCGTGTCCGAGATTTTCAATCGTCTCAAAATCGTTTCCCTTTGTACCATCGATATATTCAATCGTCAGAATCCTTTGACTGCTATGATCCCAGTATATTTTTGGAATGTAGATATGTGTTTCATCTTTGAAATTGTAGGAAAAACGGTCAATATTTCGCGCTTCCTGTGTGTAATCGAGTTCAGCACGAATGGAGATTGCGAACTCGTCCACAATGTTAACCGGTCTGTAATATTTCGCATCACTAATATGTTCTTCAGCGAGTTTAGCGAGACTGTACATTATATCAAGATCAGTCTCAATGATCTGATCGATTCGTGGACGCTGGACTTTAACAACTACATCCGCACCATCCTTTAGTTTTGCCAGATGCACCTGACCGATAGATGCAGCCGCGATTGGCTCACGTTCAAATGTCCCAAACAAATCGTCAACAGGTGCCCCCAACTCTTCCTGAATTAAACGTTCAACATCTTCTATAGCAAATGGGGGCACAGCATCCTGAAGTTTTGCGAACTCTTCACCATATTCAGTCGGGACAATATCTTGGCGCATACTGAGGATCTGCCCAAGTTTCACATAGGTAGGGCCAAGTTCTTCAAGCACCTTCCGCATCCGCTCCGGTCCTGATAGTGCCCCTTCACCTAACTCATAATGTTGCTTCCATCTTGAACTTATAATCTGAAACGGGCGAAGTTTCATCTGATCTACAAGATGGCCAAACTCGTATTTCATCAGAACATCAATTATCTTCTTGTATCGTTTTGCCATTGAATATCTGCGTAGTATTCTGATGTGCATATTTTGTCCGATTCAATAAGAATTCGTTTAACATAAAAAATTATTTATAATTTCATTTTTAAATTTACTGGCTGGAAAAGTATCATGTCTTGCAAAATGGCGATTTAACTGTCCAACAAAGAATATATTAAATCTCATATTTCTTATTCCTTTTCCTTCTACCGAATATACGTCGAAGGATCAGTAATATCCTGTATTTGATTGGTATTGCTTTTGAGATGATCTTTTTTGTGGACAGCGCATCCAGAATAAAACGAAATTTACTCTTACTGCCAAGAAGTTTTTTAAAGGTGCTTTCATCCGTAAAAAACGCAATTGGTTTCACTCCGAACCATTCCTTTACAGCATTGGAAATTAGTTTGTGTTCACGTCTCCAATCAGTGATCGATCTGACATCTGGCTTGACGGTCTCAAGTGTTGTTATAAGGTTGATCGTACCCCCTTCCACTCCAATTATCCAGTTCGTCCAGATATCCTCTTCTCCAAACACTGTAAGCATCACAAGAGCATCATCCGGAACAGCACGGAACAATTTCCGGACTGTTTTATATTCAAGGTCGGCAAGCCATTGCAACCCCGCAGGATAACGAAGTATGCCCTGCCCCACCTCATGTGCGATAGCATCCTTGAGTGCAAACAACTGCTTAACATAATCATCCTCAAAATCAACAGTTCTCTGGAACTCGGTAAAGATCGTACGGATCACAGGATATGATATCGCATAGACCACATCCACACCGGTGTTGCAATGAATGGTTTTGATGAGCTCGTCCATGCTCTGGCCATCTGTGTACAATTCCTGCAAATCAGACCTGCTTACGGCTCGCGAATCAATGAACTTGACCGGCACGCCGTTTTTATGGATCACCGCAATCGTTGTTTTTGGTACGCTTCTATGAAATAGTGCGTGATAGACCTTTTGCCACTGGTCAACACTCCAATCCACGATCTTGATATTCTCACCGATCAAGGCTCCACCGCCTCAAGAACCTTCACCGAATATGGCGCAAGAGATATTTGGGGACCTGTCTCCTGCTCAGTGAACACATCAATGTACACTTGCCCAACATTCACCTCTTTTTCTGTCTTGCCTGTATTAGCTAAAAACATGACTTTCCTGCCATTCGATGATGAATGAATGGCAACATCTATTTGCGGGTCGGTACACTCAATTGATCTGGTAAGCCCTGCATATCCTGCAATGCTATCTATTACATCAACAAGTCCTTCAGGCACACCATCATCAAGGCGCGGAAAGAGAAAACCAAAATGAATGATGTTACCCTTGCCCACCTGACTTTGGTATATGATCGTATTCCCGTTAACTTCAAGGATTGGAGCGGCATTGAAATAAGCAACGTTCCTGAGTTCCAGATCCTTGATCGTGAGCGTGCTCCCACACTCCTGTGCCGGATGCATATACCTAGCAAGAATATCACACCCCTCCATATTTTCATCCAGTTGAGGCACACCCGGTCCGACCACAAGACATCCACCGTCGCTTACATAATCGAGCAATTTCTGCTGCACGTCCCTGCTAAGAAAATCGAATGTCGGCACTGCTACCATACTGTACTTCGCAAGGTTTGACAGTGACATTTCGGTGTCCCCGATCGTCACAGCATATTTTGCCGCACCGAACCCATGGTAGAGTGCATCCCATTGTCGTGCATATTCAAGCTGGATGACTTCTTTAAATCCAAGTTCATCTTCACTGACATATTGTTCAGGCGTGATATTCCCGATAAGCGGGATCGGAGTCAACAGTGACGAAGCAAGTTCCAGGCGGGCATAGTCACGGTTTATGAGCAGAATGCCTTCATTTTCCTTAGTGATCTCCGCATGATCGATACGCTGGATGAGCTTGTTCAATTGTACATAGAATTTGAAATTTTGTTTCCGGATACCTCCAAAACGATCGACCGGACTGCCGACCCAACGTTCCCGTTCGACAAGCATATAGAAATTGATGCCACTAAAACCGTGCATAAGAGCTGCAAGAGTTGTAAATCTGGCATCCTCAAGCATGATCGGTTTTATCGGAAGAGGAAGTGCAACAAAACCCGATGCGAATTCAGGTACAAATGCTGCGCGGCTGGTGCTGGAAAGGTATTCGATAGACTGCTTGATCTTATGATACTCTTCCTTATAGTAATACAGGTCAAAACCCACAACATCAACGATCTCTTCCATCTTTATAAGATTGTACGGCGGCTTTGTGCATACCCCGGGCAGGTTGTGATACAGTAGTGTATCCACGCCGCGCACGCGGAGCATATCTGATATGTGTTCTATGCCATGGCAAAGATAGTATTCCTTATATTCTATCCAATCAAGGTAATAGGGAACATCTTTTTTTCCGGCAGCCTCAAAATCATATGGCGGTAACACATCGCTGAAAATATTGTAATTTGTTTTATACACACGGTTCAGCCGTGAGATATCGCCATATTTGTCCTCAAGGAACGTCCGGTACAGTTCGATCGCACCATCCGAATAATCATGATCATAAGGCTGGGTGCGCAGGAAAAATGACATTTCGTTGTCTGCCTGTACCCCAATGACACAACCGTCCGGATGAAGATGACGAACGATGATCGGGCACACATGATCAAAGAACAAACCTACTTCCCTGTAAAACTTTTCAGACGCATAACTTGGAACCGGGAACATGCGGGGTGGTGAGGGAAATACCACAGGCGTACCATCGGCTGTCCTTGATTGTATCTCCGGGTCAAGGACTATGCGCTTTGGGAATCCGAAATATGTTATCTCAGAATTGACATGCGGACCCGGGCGCAGGAGAACGTGCAGACCTTTTTCTTCACACAACACAAGAAACGCATCGATATCCAGATTCGCATCAATTGCTCCAAAATCGAACTCATCGCGTGCAATTTCGTGGACACTCCATGGGATATAGGTACATATTGTGTGAAATCCCATTTCCTTGACGCGGTCAAGGATATCTGGCCACAGAGACCTATCAAGTCTCCAGTAATGTACACTACCCCCGATCAATGATATTGGTGTTTCGTCAAGATAGAATCTCCCCTCTTTTATATATAAAGCCATATTCAATCACGTATACCCACATACTCCCGAAGGTCTGCGATACCGAGCTTCTTTGTGAGTTTGTCGATTATTTTTGCATCCATGTTCCTGCCCATGTCAAGCTGGGCATAGTAGTACAATGTTCCGATAAGTCCCATATGTTCAATGCGTCTCGATGAATTTGTTACGGTGATGTCTTTGTAATATCTTACATCGCCTTCCTCGCATATCCGCCTGCTAAATTCTACATCTTCAAGCAGGACATTCCGGTAACCGCCACATTTAAAGTAAGCATCCCTACGCACACATGTAATAAAACCCGGTAGAGTCGGACTGAACAATTTATCCCGCATCTCAAAATAGTGATTGGAAACCTGCTGCGCAAGTTTTACCTGCTGTGACTGTTCGGAAAATTCGAAACTTGTAGTGAATGCAACAACCTCCGGTTTGTTCATGAATTTGTCATACATCCATGCAAGGAAGTAACTCGGCAAGACCGTATCCGAATCCACGAATAGGAAATACTTGCTGCTCTTTGATGCATTCAACGCACCAAAATGTCTGCCGTATCCGATACCACGCTCATCACAGTAGACTATGCGGGCATGGTACTGTTGTGCGATCTCAAGGGTCCTATCCTCGCTTCCGCCATCTGAGATAATGATCTCGTATGGAGTATTGGTATTCTGTTTTGACAGTGATCCAAGCGTAGCTTCGAGATATTTCTCTTCATTGAGTGTGGGTACGATAATTGATATTTCCGGGTCCATTCGGTGTACTTTATGTATCCCATATATTAAAAACTGTCTTGGTGATTTAGCTTCAACTTCTGCGTAGAAATTAGGCCATCATACATGATGAGCATTATAATTCTACATAAGGTCGTGAGAATTTCGCCTCAACCTCTTCGCGGTGCAGCGTGTTGTAGGCACAGAACGGGATCACCCTGCCGTCCGGTGTGGCATAATGAATGCCGCAGCGCTGCACACGGTTGAGATCAAAGTTATACATGTCCTGAAAATGCATGGTTCCGAGGAAAAGAACATTCCTGTGGAACTGTTTTGTAGCTTCATCAGTACCGTGTTTAAGAATATCAATAAATAATTTAGCAACATCGACAGATTTCGGAGCACTCTTTTTATCAAAAAAACTTGGCACTCTCTGTATCATCTTTAATTTGGTTCTTAAATTCGAACCATTTCCATTTAGTTCACTTTTTGCCTCAGTCACGAACTCCAGCAGTCCTTCTACATCAACAAACTCTGTAATCGGAATCAATCGTTTATTTTCTTTGAACACGTACGTACCTGCACCGCAATGGGGATGTATGGTGATTTCAGGTACTGGCATCTTCCGCATCGCTGACAAGAACTGGGATATTGGCAACCCAGCTGGCACCGGATACCATGCGTCCGCCGGAATCTCACCATCGGTCTGTTCTTCGACGTTTTTTATGACATCCGGAATCGTGATTCTGCTTTTTTCCCTTTTATTCTGGTCTATCCGACCTGTAAATGATACCGGCTGGAAATTAACGCACTTGACCACATCAAGCCTATCTGCCGCGAACCTGATGATGTCCCCAACCTCATGATCGTTCACGTCTTTTGTAACTGTGGGAACAAGTGCTATACTTTTAATTCCCGCAGTGCGGCAATTCTCGATTGCTTTTTGTTTGAGTGGGAAGGCGTTGAAACCGCGCAGTTTCCGGTACGGTTCTTCGGACACCCCATCAAACTGAAGATAGACGGTCTGAAGACCTGCATGCATCAGTTTTTTTCCAAACTCCACGCTTTTTGCAAGCCGCACCCCGTTTGTGGCAATCTGTATCTGCAAAAATCCGAGATCATGCGCCATTGCGACAAGTTCAGGTAAATCATCGCGAACCGTCGGTTCGCCGCCAGAGAACTGTACGGCATAACATGGAACCGGCTTTTCACTTCGAAGCATAAGCATCATATCCCTTATCTGATCGATCGTTGGCTCATAGATATAGCCGCTTGTTTTTGCGTTTGCAAAACAGACGGGACAGTGCATGTTGCACCGGTTTGTCACATCGATGTTTGCCAGGATGGTCGTTGTTTTGTGGCTCGGGCAGATACCGCAGTCGTGCGGACACCCTTCGTTTTCCCCTTTCATCGGTTTGTCGAGACCGTTTCCGGTATGCAAGTATTTGTCGAATTTGTGAAAAAGCGCTGCATCGTTCCAGTATACATCTTCGAACCTGCCATGCTGCGGACATATCTGTTCGATCAGCATCCTGCTATCTTTTTCAAATACCGATGCATCAATTGTTCTATGACATTCAGGACAAATTGATTTTGTTTCCTTCATTTCTACCACACCCATAATATGCTATCGTCACTGAATATTTATTATATGTAATTATGGCACATATAGTTTTTGTAACAATGATTAAAACATATATGTTGTTATTTTAATAACAAAAAGAATTAAATACTATTCCGGTATTGAAGCATTGCATGAATATATCTATAAAAGATATCTACGAAAAAATCGGAATATTCATAGAAAAACGCACTTTGATAATCCT
>JAUWBW010000152.1 GCA_030609665.1 Methanosarcinaceae archaeon
ATGTTCTATCTTCTCCCGGAGGCACGACCAAAACCTTAAGTAAGCATAAGGCGCAACTTAATCTTGCCTTCGGGCGAGTTCTTTGGGGTTCGGCTTGCTCTTGTGAAACATTCCCATGCCCCGGCTTTTTGTTATTCCAACCCGTTTCCTCCTGTGCCTCGTTAAGTAACCGGCTGTCGTGGATGCTGTCATTAGCTTTCAATATTTTCACCCCTCAACAAGATCAGGATAAGCGCTGATCACATTATTTTCTTTTTTTAATAGATTCAGTGTATGTTCGATCTCTCTACACTGTACGTCCTTTTCAAATCTTACATACATCCGGTTAACCTTTTTTACTTCCAGCGAGTATTTGTCGAGATGCTCTTGAAGTTTGTTTGTATCGGCATGATCAGTATCATCTAACAGGCGAATAAAAGCGTATATATCCCCATCGTCCTGTTTTATTGCTATGGTTCCTATTCTTTCGTTTTTTAATAAAGTTTCTTTTAAACTGTTGAACTTAGATGAAGGAATGACCGTATAAGCCCGAGGAGGAAGCACATCATACCTTACAGTGTACGAGACAGGTAGATTTACCAACAAAATTTCTTCAATTCTAGAGGTATTATTATCTTTCAAACCTAAACTAATCCCACCAGCATAAGCTCTTGCCGGATCATCAACCACTTTAAAAAATGCCAACATCACCCCAAAAGATGCAACTATCACTATAATCACCAACACTGCTATACTTACAATTTCTTTTACATTCATGCCTTTAATTCACCTATTCTTTAATAAACTAACATTTGTCTTGTGGCTGCTGCACAATAGTTACTGTGTTGTTGAGCATATAATAGCACAGACAAGGTTTTGCTGCTCTTACTTTCTCTATCACCATTATCTAAGATGCCATTTGATAACTGATCCGCTATAAATTCAGCATCACTGTCCCATTTTTCTATCTTATTGACCCGTTCTTCGGCGGGTATTTTGTCGTAGATCGACCATGCTCCAAGTTCACCTTCCTTTTCAGGCTCTTTTAACGGGTCCACTGACGCGAACAATATGGGCGTTTTCACACCATCACAATTTATGAAATCAATATTGTATGATGCAGCATAGCGTTTTTACACACCAATGTTATTAATAAATGTTCAGTTTTGTCCGACATATAAATTTTTCGTAATGTTTGGAATGTGCCGCCTGCAGCGCTGTTGCTGCGCGGGGTCTGGCAATTTGAGCTGTGCATCGATATTTTATCGTAACTAGCTAATCAAATACTCATAACGCATCGATCAGCACCTTTGCCCATTTCAATTTCTTCTTTTTCATATCCGACACATTCACATCATCGAAATCAAACCCAACAAGCGTAATACTTGCAGCACCGAATTCCTTTGCGAGATACACACACCGATCCCCGTCTGTGAATCCGCCAAAATTGTAAACATTATCAAGCGGAGCCGCCTGTGTCGAACCTATTACACCCCTTAAGCGCGGCACGTATTTTTTGACCTTATCGATGTTGTCACCATGTGCATGAACAATAACAATCGCGCCCTTTTTGTTTGCAGCAATCTCTTTTTCAACGTCACCGTCAAGGTCGGTAACAATGATATCAGAAACAACTCCCCTGTCGAACAATACTGCTGTAGCACCGTCTGCGGTGATAACAACATAATCACTGGTGTCAATCATGTCAAGTTCATCGGCGAGTATCGGCGCATTTCCACATACCAGAATATCCTTACCGTAAATTAGATTGGCAAGAGCAAGAATACCGGCTGAGTTATCCTCGACTTTAACCTTAACTTTACTTTGACCTTGTTCCAGCATCCTGGAAAGAATGAGCGCCGCACGCTCATCCCCTTTCCTGCTAAATCCAAAATCCGCAAGGATTTTGAGATATGTTGGTTCCCATGAATCAAAATCCATATGCTGCCTCAGTTAATCAAAAGGCGAAATACCCACATGCATGGACACGCCTTCGACATCCCAATCCTTGACCAGTGTGCCGGTAGCCTCAACATCAAGCCCGATGACCAACAAGTCTGCACGAACCTCTTTCGCAATGAATGCTTCAAGGTCCATAACAAGATCAAGTATCCGTTCATCATCGATCCTGATGAACGCCTTGATGTTCTCGTCAACAACAAGGTCGAGTTCCTTTCGCATATCCTGAACCCTGCGGATAACCTCTCTTGAGTATCCCTCGGATTCGATCTCGCGTGTAAGTTTCGCATCGACATATACCATGCCGCCTGCAAACTCCGCACCTGCCACAGATTCGGGGATGATCTCCTCAAAGTTCACCATCTTTTCAGTAACTGCCGCAGTAGTTCCATCTGCAAGTGTAACCTCGTACTCACCGGCATCTGCCACAGCACTCTTAAGAGCAACAGCATCGGCTTGTTGTATGGCTGCAGTAACCTTTCCTGCATCTCCTTTGAACACAGGACCTATCCCGCTTGGATTTGGTATCGCTTCAACACCGAGTTCATTCCAGTACTCACCGACATCGAGCACAACAACATCCTTCGCATTGGTCTGGCCCATCAGGACACCGCGCAGGTCATCGACTGCTGCGCCTATCTGTTCATCCTTCGGGGTTACGACAATGCGTGATACCGGCCATCTCAATTTACGTCCGACCTTCTGGCGTGCATTTGATGATGATTCCACAATGGAACGAACAGTTTCCATGTGGGCTTCGAGATCCTTGTCAACCAGTGAATCGTCAACAACAGGCCAATCACACATGTGTACCGATTCCAGTGCATCACCCTCGACATTCTTCACAAGATTGGTGTACATCTCCTCAGCAAGATGAGGCATGAACGGTGCGATCAGTTTCGTGGTCGTGACGAACACGTCATACAAAACCCGATATACTGCGAGTTTATCTGGGTCATCCGCCTCGATCCATGTCCTTGGACGGATCAACTGTATGTACCATCTTGACAAGTCTTCAAGTATGAACTCATTGATAGAACGCATGGCTTTTTGAAGTGCATACTCCTCCATTGCAGAGTCCACATCACTTATCACGGACTGCATGCGGGACAGTATCCATCTGTCCTCTTTGCGGAGGTGTTTCGACACCGATTCAAGTGAAACTTTCTTAGGGTCGAAATTATCAAGTGCCATGTATGGCAATGGGAATCTGTACACGTTCCAAAAGATGTTCATTGTCCTGTGAACAGTGGCAACCTCATCCCAAAGGAACTTCAGGTCATCCCATGGTGCACTGGCTGACAAAATGTATGCTCGCAGTGTATCAGCACCATATTTACCAATGACCTCATGAGGCTCGACAACATTACCAATGCTCTTTGACATCTTCTTGCCGTCTTTATCAAGCGTAAAACCATGCATGAGAACGCTCTTGTACGGAGCTTTCCCGAATGCGACCATGCTCGCGCCCAGTTGTGAATAGAACCATCCTCGCGTTTGGTCATGACCTTCTGTTATGAAATCCGCAGGCCAATTTTCCTCAAACGATTCCTTTGTATGCGGATATTTCAATGTAGCCCATGATGCTACTGCAGAGTCGAACCAAACGTCAAACACATCTTCCACACGTGACATGGTTCCGCCGCACTCGCATTTGATCTTAACTTTATCCACATACGGGCGATGGAGTTCGATCGTCTCATCAGCATCTGAGCGCTCGATCAGTTCCTCTTTTGTGCCTATTACATCAATGGTTCCGCATGTGCTGCATTTCCACACAGGTATTGGAATTCCCCAGTATCGCTGGCGTGAGATACACCAATCGCGCGCACCTTCAACCCAATCCTTAAAACGTGCAGAACCTGCCCAGTCAGGATACCAGTCAACCTTTTTGATCTCTGAAAGCATGCTCTCTTTGAGTTCCGATATCTTCAGGAACCATTGTTCGGTCGCAAGATAGATGATCGAGGTCTTACAACGCCAGCAGTGACCATAACGGTGAGTGATGAACTTTTCGGAAAGAAGCACCCCCCTCTCATTAAGATCTTCGATAACGATCTTGTTCGCGTCTATGATGTTCATTCCGGCATACTTTCCTGCTTCTTCCGTGTAACTGCCGTTTGAACCGACCGGACAGAAGATTGGAATGTTGTTCTTGACACCAACATCAAAGTCGTCCATTCCATGTCCCGGAGCGATGTGTACACAGCCTGTGTTTTCTGCTGTGACGTAATCTGCAAGATAGACATTGTGCTCGAACTTCGCCTGTTTCGGGACAAGGTCAGCAAGTGGATGCTCATACGATAATTTTGTCAGGTCTTCCCCGAGCATTGTTTCAAGTACATCATAAGCCGTGTACTTGCCTTTCCTGAGAACATCTTCAACAAGTTCTGATGCAAGTATGAGATTCTCTTCATGCCCGCCGGGTGCGGTCGCACGAATCTTAGAATATTCAAAAGATGGATGTACAGCCACTGCCATATTTGAAGGAATGGTCCAGGGCGTTGTGGTCCATATCACAAGATACGTGTTCTCTTCACCTTTTAACTTGAATTTGACATAGATCGATGGATCGGTACGGTCATCATATTCAACTTCAGAATCCGCAATTGCGGTTTCGCATCTTGGACACCAGTTTACCACACGTTTACCCTGCTCAAGCAGGTTCTTCTCCTGTGCCTGTTTGAGAGTCCACCATGCCGCTTCGATGTACTCATCTCTCAGCGTCATGTATGGGTCTTTCCAGTCAAGCCATACCCCGAGTGTGTTGAACTGCTCCGTCATGTCGTCTTTTTGGTTCAGTGCAAATTCCTTGCATTTCTCTATGAAATTGCCGACACCATAGGTCTCAATGTCTTTCTTTGACTTAAAACCAAGTACACCTTCGACCTTGACCTCGATAGGTAATCCGTGCATGTCCCATCCTGCACGATCGATGATAGCGTGGTTGTTCATGGAGCGGTAT
>JAUWBW010000163.1 GCA_030609665.1 Methanosarcinaceae archaeon
GGATGTGACCCTGTGTATGAAGAACATGATGGGCGGGTTGAATCCCAAGAACATTATGCACAGCAGGATACATGAGAAGATCGTAGACCTGAATCGGCGTTTTACGCCACGATTATCCATCATCGATGGGATCGTCGGAAATCTGTGCCATGAAACCATCTGCTCGCCTGAGGAGTTCAATGTTATCGTTGGTGGCACGGATGTTGTGGCAGTTGACAGTGTGGGTGCACATTTGTTGGGGTTTGAGCCGGAGGACATTGAATACCTTGTGCGTGCTAAGGATGCGAGATTGGGGGAATGCGAGTTGGAGAATATTGTGGTTGTGGGGGACGATTTGGAGAGGTCGAAATATGTTTCTCTTTAACATCGTGTGGATTACATCACTATTGAGGGATATATTTTCAGACATAGGAATCTCATTATCTGAATTAATGGACAGGATGAACAGGATTTACAGGATAGAAATGGGTCGCTCCATCCTGTAAATCCTGTTCATCCCGTCGAATATTTGCCCACTCAATGTTGTAGTGATCCTGAAATGTTTCTCTTTAACATCGTGTGGATTACATCACCATTGAGGGATATATTTTCAGACATAGGAATCTCATTATCTGAATTAATGGACAGGATGAACAGGATTTACAGGATATAAGTGGGTCGCCCCATCCTGTAAATCCTGTTCATCCCGTCAAATATATACCAACTCAATGTTGTAGAGATTCTGATTTTAATCGATGTGATCAATCGGTATCAAAGAATGGCAGTTTCGCATCAGGATACCAGGCTTGTAAGAATGAGAGCATATGGTATTTGATAAATACGGGAGCAGGTACTGATGCCAACAGGATGAATGTGATAAATAATACAAATACAACAAGCGCGTATGGTGTCAGCACCAGCCATACAAATGATCCGGCACCAATGGTTGACAGGACAAAATACATCAACCCACCGATTCCTGCCAGAATTGCAAATATTGTAAAGAATAGTATCAATATCGGAATGCCTACAATAATAGCTACTACAACACGTAGTATGATCCTGATGACCCAGTAGACTATTATATGCCCCCAGCCCGCCTTACAGTTATTATAAACCTTATTTACGGAAGCAATAATGCCGGTATTGTTATACATGGCCAATGGTATGGAGAGATTGATGAATGAGTCTATTATTCCGAAGATCACGGCAAGCATCAAAATGACTGCGATGAACCATAGCATTCCTCCAATTAACAATCCTGCATTGAAGGTTTCCGGTGATTGCAGCACTGGCAGAATAATCGGCAACATGGCGATAATAAACAACAAGAAAGCTGCCAGTCCCAGTATGAAACGGATTATGAAAAGGTTAAATCCTAACCCAAGGTATTTTCCGGAATATGCCCAGAATTTCACTTGATTTGATACAAGTGATTCAACAAAAACAAATTCCATGACATTGGAAATATAGGAAAATATAAGGGAAATTCCAACAATGGCAAATACTCCGATCAGGATATATGTCTTATACTGCTGGATGAACTGGGCGATCTGATCAAATATTTCTTCGATCTGCGCCTCGATCGATTCTCCCTTGAAATCCTTTCCGTCAAACTGCTGACTGTTACTGCTGTAGTTTCCTCCGCCAGAGCCGCCCAGTAGAATGATAATTATTCCAAGTTTTACCCATTTCCAGAAATCGAAAGGCTGAATTAAAGCCTTTTTGGTTTTTTCAAATGCACCCCCCAATGCATCGATACTATACTCACCCATGATTGGTGGTATATTGTTCATTGCAAATACGATTTTCGAAACTATAATATTTCAGGCTGCCTTCGTTAGATCATTGTTAATGATATTGGACTGGAAGTTGCGTGAAAGTACATATTTTCAAAGAATATTAAAACAGATATAGAACGCTAACAAAGTTCCTCACATATCTTTTCGACCTCAAGCCGCAACTCTTCCTGCGACACACCATGCATCTGCGCAAGATACATTGCACCGCCGGCACCTACGCCTTCTTTAACATCGCCGGCTTCGTATCTTTGAAGACCGGGCAGATGTGACACGCCAAAGCCGGGGTCTGCTGCATACACCGGTATGTCGAGTTCATCGACCAGTTCACCAAAGTTTGCACTTGCATCATCAACAACATATTTTGTTGTCGCGATCGAGATGTTATCTGTATCGATACCAAGGTGTTTGATCACAGCAAAAACAGCCGCCATCTGGGTTCCGCCCGCAAGCACGACATCGATCCCGTTGATCCCTGATACAATTCCTGCAACCGCCACCATCATTGGATCACCAAGACATGTAATGGCATGCAAAGGATCGTCGCGAAGGCTTCCGAATTCAACACCGGATGCATCCATTCCTTCCTTGACGATCTTGTTCTTCAGGTCCAAGGGATTGGAACACGAACTGCTGCTAACATTTCCGTCATATCCAAGAGCGTTCAACACACCCATTGCAGTTGTTGTGCCGCCGGGTATGCTTTCTCCAATAACAAGATGGTCAGTTCGATCCATGAGATCCCTGCCAAGTTTCTGTGCGCGTTCAAATATCCCTTTTGTATCATGAACTGCAACATTTTCCCTAATATCGCACCCTGGCTTTGCCATAAGGTCTACAAAATCAATTTCAGGAACGAACTTCAACCCTGCATTTACAAACATGTGTGGAACACCTGTAAGTTTCAGGGCTGCACGTGTGATTATCGCAGGTGTAGGTGTGTTGTATGGTGGCGTGATTGGCAGAACAGGTACGCTGATAATGTTGCCTGTCTCAACAATTTCCGCATCACCTGCCGGTGTATAATCTGTAAATTCCGGGCTCTTGCCGGCTGCAGATATTTTTGGGATATGGGCAGTTGCTGTATTTGAGAGTACGAACAAGAACAATGGTTTTTCAGGTACATACGCACGTATGGGGGTTACCCAGTTCATATTTATCACTTGTCACCGTTTTTAGTTATACATACATATTCATCAATTTATTAATTTTGGTAGATTAATAAAGAAATAATCAATCAAGTCCTATGATCTCACAAACCCGCTTCATATCTACATTCTTACGAACCACATCAGCGAGTTCTTCGTATGCATCCAATTCAGAAGCTGCCACCTGTGGCACATACTCAATTCCATTCCTCTCATGTAAATACGACAACAACGCATGCCGAACATTCTCATT
Organism: Methanosarcinaceae archaeon; assembly: GCA_030609665.1. Lineage (GTDB taxonomy): Archaea > Halobacteriota > Methanosarcinia > Methanosarcinales > Methanosarcinaceae > Methanovorans. Next base: position 3,180 of record JAUWBW010000163.1, read on the forward strand.
CTCAAACAGTCCGTGCAGGTATGTTCCGATCACAAGTCCTGACTCATCAGTGCACCCATCATCTCCAAAGACCGGCGCACATGATTCGGTCAAACCCATGTGAATTTCATAACCTGATATTGCTTCACCCTTTATAGATTCAAAAATCGCGCCGCTGCCTGTCACAGTCTTGGTCACCTGCACCGTGGTCTTTTCATACGTATCAAATGTGGTCGCAACATCCAGCAGCCCAAGTCCTTCAAACTGTGCAGGCTTACCGCCCTCGATTCCTGAATCAATGATGGTTTTACCAAGCATCTGGTAACCCCCGCATATCCCGATGATCGGGACTTTGCCATGAAGTTCTTTGATACGGGCATCCATGCCACTTTGTTTGAAGTCATTAAGGTCGCTGATCGTGTTCTTTGTACCGGGTAGTATGATCGCGTCCGGCTCTCCGAGTTCATCTCCGAGTTCCACATAGCGGACATGTGCCACATTTTCAAGCGGCTCGAAGTCCGTGAAATTTGATATTCTTGGGAAACGAATTACTGCAATCTCGACATCATCACTGTCCTTACCAGAGTCAGACTTAGACTTTGACTTTGATTTGTCGCCAATCGATACAGAATCCTCGGACGGGATCTTAATGTCGAAATACGGTAAAACCCCCAGCACAGGAATTCCGGTACGCTCTTCAATTTCCTGCAAACCAGATTCAAGGATCGCAGGATCGCCCCTGAACTTGTTTATAATAAAACCACGCACATTGGCGCGTACATCGGCAGGAAGGAGTTCGATCGTACCGTAGAGGCTTGCGAACACGCCGCCGCGCTCGATGTCGCCAACCAAAATGATCGGTGCATCGGTAAGCCTTGCAGTGCCGATATTCACGATATCGCGCTCATAGAGGTTGATCTCTGCCGCGCCACCGGCACCTTCCATCACTATAACATCATACTCCGAACCGAGACGTTCAAGCGAACCACGAAGAATGTCATGCATCATTTCAATGGAATCGTAATACTCTCCTGCTGTTTTGTCGGCATACGGCTCGCCAAGGATGATTACCTGAGACATGCGGTCGCCTTTTGGTTTGAGGAGAACAGGGTTCATATCTGCTGTTGGTTCAACTCCTGCAGATTTTGCCTGGATCGCCTGGGCAATGCCGATTTCCTTGCCGTCTTTTGTTATCCAGGAGTTCAAACTCATGTTCTGCGCCTTGAAAGGTGCTACTTTATAGTCTTTTGAAAGGATATTGCAGATCGCAGTCACAACCGCACTCTTGCCCACATGTGACGCAGTTCCAAGGATTAGCAGATGTTTCGCAGTTTTTTTTGAGTTCATATATTACAACCTTTGAGGGATAACTTTTATGAAGGACAATCTATATGTAGTTGACTCCAATTTACTTTAGTTAGGTGAAAAATGTCAGACCTGTTAAATATAAGCGGCGGT
>JAUWBW010000066.1 GCA_030609665.1 Methanosarcinaceae archaeon
GCACTATCACTATCACTGATTGCGGTCTCCATCAATGTTTCTTCCACGGGTATCCTGAATATCCCCATGGTTGCATTCTTCTGTGCCACGTTATTTCCGGGCATCATCTCGAACATTGCGGTACCTGAAACGGTGGCAGCACCATTGAATCCTGCACAGGTTCCGTTCTCGATCTGATCCTTTAGCTGATCCATCTCAGCTTTACTGGTGGATTTTGATACAACATCGGCGCCGGTGATGGTATTTCCATCCTGGATAATTACCGTTCGTTCTCCGATATAGTAATACGTTCCCCATTGGGATTGTGACTCTTTGACGGATCTGATCTTATAGAAACCATCAGGCAAATTAACAAAACTATATGCAGCACTATCACTATCACTGGTTGTGTTTGCAACCAGTTCCATTGTTGTTTCTTCTGCCGATACCACTGGCGCAAGTGCCAGGATGAACAATATACTTAATAGTAATAAACTCCTCTTTATTTGATACATGTTATCTCCTCGATAATATGTAGAGCATCCCGGGTTCTTTGCTTGGCAGCATCCCGGGCTGCCCCTTTCTTTTGTATTGTTTTAGAAACTTCAATTTATCATGATTTTGAATTCAACTGACTTATTTTAAATCAACTTTACTTGTTCTTATAAAACTTTCGGAAAAGTTGTAATAGCAAAACATTTCAAACAATGATAGACTTGACTTTCAAAGATGTAGTGAAAAACAATATTAAGCAATCTAATCAATGTATGACCTAGCAAAACATAAACCTCCTTTCTATCGATTCACCTAGTTATCCATAAATCCCCCCAAATCAGCAGTTAAAACAATCTGGCTTGTTTTACATCTATCTCTTCAACCACCATGCCAAATATCTGTAGAAAAGCATACATACAAATGCACAGGAAAATATGTGCCCTGATGTTGAAATCCTTATGATGATTGACTGGTCCTATCGGAATGAGGAGTACGACACTATCCCATTTCCCGGTTGTTTTTAAGGCGCTGATACACTCTCCTCCCCCCGGAGTATGGCCATTCCCAACAGTTTCCTTATAATTATAATTAAAAAAATAAAGATGAGCGGCACTTTTAAAAGCTCATGCCGCTAAACAAACATCTTATGTTCTACGCCTCCTGAATCCGATAAATATCGCACCAACTGCCAGCAGAACCAGCACTGCCCCGACCACATCAGATCCCGAGAATGAAGGTTGACTTGCAGCATTGTCCGAAGTTGCATCCTTTGTCATTTCATAACCTTCCACATAGCTATCGGGTGTTGACTTCATAGATGTCTCCTGTGCCGGGTTGGCACTGGTTCCATAGCCTGCATCAGATTCAATAGTCTGATTACCGTTTCCGGATTCAATTATTTTCGCTGTTCCGGTGCTACTACCTGAACTATATCTTTCTGATTGAGTACTGTCTGATGGCGTCTCCCGCTGTGTTGCTTCCTGCATCAGTCTATTATATGCTTCCTGATCTGCAGCACTTATGCCGGCAACTGACATCATGCCCTGTATGTACTCATCAAGCAAGGGGTTGCCACAGGTGTGGTGGCAGCATGTGACACCGTTGTCGGCTACGGATTCCACGTATTCCTGCACGAGGGCATTGATCACAGCCTGATCGGCATTCCAGTAGTCCTTTCGCGCGGTTTCAATCATCCGTGCGACCATGGACTGATATTGATATGGATTATCTTTGAAAAACTCATCCAAACCAAGGTCATCATACTTGTCGTTGACGTAGATGTTGTATATCTCGTTCCAGTCAGAATCTGTTACAAGGTCAGGTGTCGTCACGTCCCAGCCCCACATATACTCGGTGAACTTCATGAATTCCCTTGCACCTGCGTAATCGTATTCTATCATTCCTTTGATCCATTTTGGATTGAAGTACCGTGCACGCAGCTCTATCCTGAACGCCTCTTTCAATGTGACCATCTGGAGATTGTCTACATTCGACAGGTCTGCGATATACATCTCCGGATTTTCACCTGTCAATGATCTCACTGCAAGGCCAAGTCCTCCAAGGTACTGGTAGAAATCATCGTTATCGATAATTCCGAACAGGTTCGATGAGTCACTATGGACAGCTGCATCCACATCCATGAGATTCAACCTGAACACATCCTCATAATTATCACCCCATATGTCCTGCCCATAGATGTTGGACATGCGTGATATGTACAGGTCCGCAAGTTTTTTATCGCTGTCCCATGTCTCACTCGCGGTCACCGCACCCGGAAGTCCGGTACCATAAGCACCAGGAGCCTCTGTGAATATCCTGGACCGTGAAATTAACTTTGCAGTGTCGTTGTCGTATCCACTGGCTTTGAGTGCATCCTCCATCTTCAGGGAGTTCCACCTGACAAAATTCGTTTCATTGGTCTCATTGAGTTCTGCAACTGTCCGGACCGCCTTATCGATCAGCTCAAGCTGATACGGGAACGTATCCCTGTACAGTCCTGAAGGTGTGATGAGCACATCGATCCTTGGGCGACCAGAGGGGGTCAGATTTGCCAATGGAATTACTTCGAAACCTGTGATCCTGCCCCAGCTTCTTGTTGGCTTGACACCCAGAAGCGAGTATATCTGGGCCTCCATGAGTCCATGATGACGCATGGTCTCCACAGACCACAGGACATAGGCTACCTTGTTCGGATAGTTCCCGTGTGTCATGTTGTACTGTGTGAGCAAGTTATCGACAAGGGTAGCTCCCAGTGCCTCAGTCTCTGCGTCAGGGAACTTTCTCTGGTCGAAACTGTAGAAGTTCCTGCCTGTTGGCAGAGCCTCAGGATTTCTGATCGGATCATTTCCGGGTCCGGGTTCGATATATCCAGCATTGAGGGCATGCAGCACCTGGTCGATCTCACGGGTGGTTTGCCCCAGAAGAGTGGAATAGTTAAGTGCCATATTCAGATCTGCCGTGATGTTCGCGTCGGTGAGGTTCAGTACCTCGATCTGGGCAGATGAAACGTTCATGCCATTGAGTAATGTAGCATTCAACAAATCATTGGCACGCTGTTCGGTTGCAACCTCCCAATCATCTTCAGGTCCCTCCTTGTCATAAGGAAAGAGATTTGTTATGTGTTCGATGAAATCACTGCGAAGCATTGATTTGACCATACAGACGAGTTTCTCATCCTGTGGCGCGACACCAAAAGTATGGATACCAAGAGGCATGAGCGTACCCTGCAGTTTATGCAGATAGTCATGGAGAGTGACTGAAATGAAGTTCGTATAATCAGGTTCTGTCATATTCCTGAGTTCATCAGGAGTTACGCCAAGATCATTTTCCATTGAAAGATTTATGTAAAGCCCGATCATACTGTCGCGATAGAGTGCCATCATTTCAGTATAATTGCCACTCTTGGCCTCTTCATACCTATGTAGCTTGTCATGCATTGTTGCCAGTTCACCATACAAACCTGATTCTGCTATGGGAGGGATCAGGTGGTCTATGATCACAGCATTACCCCTGCGCTTTGCTTGTGTACCTTCACCCACATTGTCCATGATGTAGGGATATACTACAGGTGTATCGTCCACCATGATGGATGGATAATCGTATCTCCAAAGGCCGACCTCCTTCCCTGGTAACCATTCCTGCGTACCATGCGTACCGAAGTGAATCATGGCATCAGCATCATATATCTTGTTGATCCAGAAATATGTTGCAAGATACTGGTGTGTCGGTGGCAGTGACTTGTCGTGATATATGAGTGATTCATCAGATAGACCACCTCTGGTCGGCTGGGGTATAAAATTGACATTTCCAAACTGTACGGTGGGGATAACAAAGTTATCTTCATACACCATGATGTTGCCGGGTGCTTCACCCCATGTTGCTTCAACATCAACCCTGACCGAATCCGGTAAAGTGTTGTACCAGGAAAGATACTCGGTCACGGTCACGAGTGTAACATTGCCCGAGTTCACAACCTTCTCAAGCTCGCCTGGTGCCCATGCGCCAACGTTCCTGCTTTCGATGAACAGGTCGATGAACTCGCTGCCATTTGGAATCGTGCCATTCCCGATATCATAATCCGTTTTATTCATCGAATCAAGCAGCAATGTGAAACTTGAACCAATGTCAAGGTAACTGGCACCTATGTTGTTCTTGCCGCCCTCGTGGTTGTAGTAGATGATACTGATCTTCTTGTCAGCATTATTTGCTCTTCCAAGCTCTGCCCATGAGATCGCACGGTCACACAGCCAGTCAACCTGTTCCATGACAGGCTCGTAGTATTCCTGACCCGTGACCGGATCTTTGACCTTACCTGCAATCCAGATATAATCGATACAGCCATCGATCTCAGGTTGTGTGACCTGGAAAGCAATGGACATCAGGTCCAGCCCGCGCTGACTGGCATTGTACTCATCCGGGGTGCTATAAGAATCAAGTACTCCTTTGAGTACAGGAACATTGTATTTTTTCAGATAATCAACGCCCTCGGTTTGATTGCCATAGTTCAAATAAAAACTTTTCAGGGAGATAATGGAATCCACCAGTACTGTTCCGTTCTGTGTGAAATAATCCACATCATCGGTACAAACCTTGTATGTTGAGAAGATGACATTGTATCCCTTTGATTCAAGATTGTTGATTATTGCATCATCGGTAGTATGGAGCAGGGTGTTTTTCTCGATATGATACGTAGCGATTATGCCGATGGTAGGTGCGGATGCATTATAGCCGTGATCTGCATACCACTCAAGATATTCAGTACTGTTCTCGAAGATTCTCGTCTTCGCATCGGGATGGTAGATGCCATGGTCAGGGATCAATGGAGGTACGGCAAGAGAATACTCGATGTAAACATCCTCAAGGGTTACTCCGATGCAGCGGATCCAGTTCTCCATGTTCGTATATCCGCCATTCTCATGATAATCCTTCATTGTACTATTTTCCATGTCGAGGTTACTAACTCCGTAGGTATCTACGGAATTGCCAATGAGCCCGATCTGTGTGCTATTCTTTGCAGCAAGAAGTGCATCTTTAAACTCTGGAAATTCGTTGGCACCGATCATACCCAGCATGATGACATCCTGCTCCGAGACGTCAGTCAGGTTTGCAGCTGCAGCTTCTTGTCCAGTCATTACGGTAACATTGAACTGGTCCGTGATCACACTTCTCTCACCTAAAACTTTGGTAAGATAAAAGTTGTCAGTTTCATAATTCAAAATAAACGTAATATTGATCTCTGGATGCAGTAGTTCCGGATCAGGGATGCTCTCATTTGCCCATGCACCGCAGAACTTCTGTCCCATGAATTTGAGCATGGACTCCATATTCGCATCGCCACCCTGTATCCAGTATCTTTCGATGTCGGTGTACTCGCTTGAGTACAGGTCAACATTAGCCACAGTGATGTTGGATGAGAGATTGTATCCCATCACCTTACTGCCATTACCATTATCCTTGGCAATGGTCAGGTTAGATGACAGGTTCGCCTGCCAGTCGTTGACCGTACTCTCAGCCTGCGATTCGATGAATATGACTGAATAATTCGAGAAATTAAATCCTTCCGGTACTGTTGCATTGAAGATCGTTATATTCAATTGTTCCGATATGTTGGCATTTGACGTTGCATTATTCAGGGCAACCTCATTGAAATCCGTACCCAGAATAAATAAGATGCTGTTGTTCTCTTCCGCCGATACCCCAGTTGTCAGTGCTGTTAACACCAATACACTTATTATTAATAATAATCTATATTTTTGTTGCATGTTATCTCCTCGACCTCGATAATGTGTGTCGAGTACTTGAGGTACATTGCTTGGCGATGGTACCCAAGTGCTCAACTATCCTGTGTTTTTATCCATCAAATCTCACAAAAACTAAGTTGAGTTTTCGTCCTCCTCTTCTTGTGGCACGTAGATAACTCTTCCATCCGCAAGTTTATATGCCGTACCAAGAGCTTCCCCGGTTCCACCTCCGATCTGTTCTGTCATATTCATGATCTCAATCGGCTTCCCCGGATTTTTTATAATGATCGTCATGTCTTTTTGCCCCGGATTCTTCACGATAGTTATATCGTCAGTGGGACTGAGCAGTTCAGGTAACTGGTATGACATCACCAGTGCAACAAGCAATGCCACCGAGAAGACCATTGCAATATCAAAAAGATTGGCAACACCCGTAAGCGGGTTTTGCTCATCTTCATTATTAATAAGTCCTGTTCGCCTTTGCCGCCTCCTTTTCATTCTTGCACCTCTATTGTATCCAGAATATAATCAATGTCAATCATATCCTGCCAGTACCATCGTTTTCTCACCTGTGTAAGCACATAACCTATGCTTCCTGCAAACAGTCCGACCACTGTTGTTGCAAAAGCTATCATGAGGTTATTTGCCAGCTGCACGATATCACCTTGTGAAAGTCCGATAAGAGCAGGTCCAAGAGGGATCAGTGTCCCCATCAAACCCAGCATTGGTGCGATCGTTGCGATAATCCTTGTTTGCTCAAGCCTTTTTGCCATCCTGACCTCAGATTCCTGTGATAGCCATTCAATGGCCGGGATCATATTCTTTTCAAGATGGTCTGCTGCAGAATTTGCAAAACCGGTAACTATGAAATTCTGTTTGATGTTACGCAGGGATTGTGCAGCTGTTGTAAAAGATCCTTCCTTGACTTGTTCTCTTACTTCCATACAGCAAAGTTCAAGGTTGTTCACATCACGATTCCGTTTTGCATATTCGGACATGAATTCTCCAATTAGGGATAGAGATAAAACTACCAGTAGCAGGAGAATAATTATGACCGGGTACAGCAATGAAGCTGAGAACGTATACAATATGCCGAACAAAGAAGAAGTAGCATCCATTTTTATTGACCTCTCATTTTATCTAATACAAAACCCCCAACAATGAACAATGAAAATATTAACAAAGGCAATATCTCAAATTCCCCCCCGCCAATCGCAGGCATATCCAGTTTTTTTGCCTTGATGTATGCAGGAACTATCATAGCCCCAAGCAGGTAGAATATTCCAAGGAACATCATTGTGGTCCCAAGGTCTTCAGGAGGGCGTTTCATTTTCTTAAACACAAAGGTGGATGATATCACTGATAGAAAGAACACAATTCCAACAAGCAAACCAATTCTCGATCCGCTGGTCCCAAGGCTTGATGCCAGTATCATGCAGGACATAAAAAGCGCTGTCAAACAAACCGGGCAGGGTATGGAAATCGCAAGGAAGGTCTTCTTTGAAACATCATGATCACAAGAACATTCTTTAAGTGTGTATATTCCGGCTGCGATCAGGATTATTGCAATAAAGACATGTAATGTCATTCCCAGGCTTGCAATGCCATCCAGATATGACTGGTCCACCATTTCAATAAGGCTTCCCATAATTATGGATAGACCCAGGTAAACTGCGGCTATGATCAGGGTATTTTTCCATTTGATATTTGCAAAACCGCATCCTACTCCGGTTTTAAGTCCAAAGATGAAGATGCCTATCATAATACCGATGACTGTTGCATAAGTAGTGTTCATTGATCAGTCTACCATCCAATTATTTTTATACGTGGTAAATATATTTTATCCACCGCTTCCGATTTTCCAGTCGGCTTAGTTGAATTCATACTCTGCAAAATAGATAGAACAACTTATATCTATGTGAGGATTAAGATAACAATTGTGAGTTATATGGGTAATAAAGTATTCAAAGCAATAGGAAGCGCCACCAGATTGAGTATGCTTGAGAGGCTTGCTGAAGGTGATCTGCACATATCAGGACTGGCAAGGGAGTTGAATATATCGGTACCGGTTGCTGCCAAGCATGTCAGGATACTGGAAGATGCGGGGCTCATCGAACGAAAGAAATTCGGTAGAACACATGTTTTGAGCATCAATACCAAAAATATCTACAATTCACTGGACTGTTTTGCACCAACAAGGAGGGTCGAGGTGGAAAAAGGGGCAAATTTGTTGGATATTCTAAAAAGTGTTTCTGCTGTTGAGGTCAAAAGGGTTGGAAATCGGGATGTTGTGATATCAACAGATGGTGAAGAAGGATTCTATGTATATGAGGTAGATGGAAAGATTTCGGAAAAAATGGTTGAGGATTGTGTATTTGAAGATAATGCTACAGTGGAGTGGAAAAAACTGGTGCCTGTCACCAGAACGAAGTTGTCGATAAGTGTCAAGGGTTAAGAAAATGAAGTTGCTATTAGGAATAAGGGTGGTCTAACATTAACTCATTTATTGGATACGCCGCTGAATAAAGAAGAGCGATTGCTCGCTCTCCCACTTCTTTATTCGGCGCTATCTTACCACAGCTATACAAATACAAATAAATAAAATAATATGTGACATTTTTGGCATTGTTCTTTCCTCTGCTTACATCTGAGAATTCCTTGTATAAATATAAAATAAATTGGATAAGGCATGTTAGTAAATTAAGTAAATATGTTTTTGCGGCATTTTCATAATCTGCATATTGTTACCCATTTGGGATATATATGTTGCCTAAATGGGGTAGTACTTATACAAATTCTACTTATATGAAGTATTCCTTCATTTGCTTCGTTGTATAGCCGTGTCATAATGTATGCCATTAATTTTAGATGTATGCCGCGGCTTTTACACGATGTTAATAGGATCAATATTAATAAGTGCACAATATGAGAAAAATAGGTGATTTAATGGATAAAAAACAACATGGAAACTGGAAAAATAATTTCATGATCAGCACCTGTTTTGTTATGGCTCTCATGCTATTCGCAGTGCTTCCCGCCCAGGCGCAGCAACCGGTGATTATAATTAAGAACCTAATGTTTAATACTAATGTCTTAACACTTTAATCTTCAGACAATTGTAATTTAACCACAGAGAAACACAGAGATTGTATCTGATTTTACTCTCTGTGTCCTCTGTGC
>JAUWBW010000130.1 GCA_030609665.1 Methanosarcinaceae archaeon
AGTCAAAAGTGCTACCAATCTTAAAATCAAGCCAAATATCAAGCCTTTTTGAATCTGAATCAAACTCAATATCCTTGATAAAATATGGATCTTCAATGTTCAATACATTTTGGAAGAGATCGCGATACATTTGATATAATACTCCTTTGATATTGATTTAACGGATTTTATTGTCGGCAACAGAATATGAATTTATTAGCATTTAGGCATATTTGTCATTCTTAAATCGCATAATTTGCAATAAATTTATCATCGCCAATCTTGATACTTAATTAAAAGTGGAACGGAGGACACCCTTGCGGGTGTCCGGGAGTGAAACGCTTCAGCTCAGCGCGTAGCGTACTATGAATTAATCAATAGACAGCAATTCAGGCAATAAAATCATGATTACACGGAGTTACCCACACAAAATAGCGATGAGCCTATTTTATTAATCTTATTATAAATACGCTGTACATATATATGTATTGAATATGCGGAGGTGTCTATTTTTTTTAGGATTCGGATTTTTTCAAACGGTTTTTAACCTTTCAACCCCAAATTCGACAATATGCGAATATCCACCCCCATTTTGACGGATTTATATTATAATCCACCCATATGAGTTCGACATTCACCGTTAATCACATCGATATTTGCCACTGCAATGCGATATTCACTCCCAATTAGACCACAAAAGGTTTAATAGGGTATTCATTAATAGAACACTTGTAATCCAATATGACGGGATTCAGAGGGTGATGAAGTCCCCTTCGGCAATGGACGATAATTTTTATTGTCAATTGATGAAGGTCGATGGAACGCATCATACGATGTGTTTGATCTTACGATTCTCATTTACCAATTAAATATTAAAAAATTAAATTCGGAGGAAAAGATTAATGAAAAGATTTACAGCAATCGCACTGGCTGCATTGATGGTCTTGACTGTATTCGCATCAGTCATTCCAGCAAGCGCAGCGACAGTGGATAAAGTTGAGATCCGCGGACCTGTCTATGACGGGACTGATTTTGCAGCAATTTTAACTGGCGGGGACCTTGTGATGGATTGGAACAATTTCGCAGGTTTCTACTATGATTTCGATAACGATAAAGGTTCAGAGACACTTAAGATCGACTCGACCAAAACAGATAATGTTCGTACTATTGATAAGAATGGACTTGTATATAGCACATCAATTATCACTGGTGTAGCATATGAATACACTGCTTTTGGCACATATGAGAAAATTGGATTCCTTGCAGAGGAATATGTTCCTATTGAGACTGGTAAAGCAGCAAAACTTTCCAAATTGCTTGTTGATGATGACGAGACACATACCATCAGAACCGGCGAAGCTTATGCGCTCGGTGAAGGATATGCGGTCACAGCAAATCAGGTCGATGTTGAAGGTGCCAAGGTCTGGTTAGAGCTTACCAAAGATGGTGAGTATGTAGCTGATAAGATTGTAACCCCGGGAATCACATGGAACTTTGATCAGGATATTGCTGGTGTGGACGATGTCGTAACACTCAAACTTAGAATTGACCAAGTTTTCCAGGGTCAAGTAGATAGTCTTGCAGTTATCGAAGGTGTCTGGCAGATCTCTGACAATGTTCTTGAGATTGATTCCGATACAGAAGCAGGAGTTCTCAAAGCATCTGGACCAACCGCTGGTACAATTACTATGCAGAACGATGATGATACACTCTCTTTATCAAAGGATTCAACTGTAGAAATTACAGATGATCTGGTGATAAAAGTTGCGGATTCCAACAATCTTAGATTCTTCGTCATGAAGGAATATACCACACCAGGTACATATGAAATTCGAGGACCTGCATTAGATGCAAGCATATATAATACTGGTAAGATGACGGATGCAACAGACTTCGCAGGATTTTATTATGACCTTAAAAAGAACATCTTCACCGAAGATTTAGTTATAACTACATCCGGCGTTGGCTTTCGTACTATTGATAAAAATGATATGATATACACGACAACAATTGCTTCTGGTATATCATATAAATTCAGTGGTTTCCCTGGTACAGGATATGAGAAGATTGCATTCTTTGCAGTGGAATATGTTCCAATTGAATCTAATAAAGCAGCAAAACTTTCCAAGTTGCTTATTGATGATGACGAATCACATACTATCAGAACCGGTGAATCTTATGAACTCGGTGAAGGGTATGCTGTCACAGCAAATCAGGTTGATGTTGAGGGTGCAAAGGTTTGGTTAGAGCTTACCAAAGATGGTGAGTATGTAGCTGATAAGATTGTAACTCCAAACACTTCATGGAACTTTGATCAGGATATTGCTGGTGTGGACGATATCATAACACTGAGAATTAATATCGATCAGGTTTTCCAGGGACAAATAGACAGTCTTGCAGTCATCGAAGGTATCTGGCAGATTTCTGACAGTGTCTTTGAGATTGATTCCGACACGGAAGTTGGAGTTCTAAAGGCAAAAACATACGCTGGTAATTCAATTGTGATGGATAACAAAGATGATTCATTATCTTTGAGTTCTGATTCAACTGTTGACATCGCAGATGACTTTAAGATTAAGGTCGCAAAGGATACCACCACATGCAGGATCTATCTATTCAGAGAGATGATAATTACTGGTGAAGCAGTTGAGGAACCAGCAGTTGAGGAACCAGCAGTTGAGGAACCAGCAGTTGAGGAACCAGCAGTTGGAGAACCAGCAGTTGGAGAACCAGCACCTGCAGCACCTGCCGTAGAACCTGAGGCACCAGAAGCACCTGTAGAACCTCCAGAGGAAGAGCCTGGATTTGAGGCAATCTTCGCAATTGCAGGACTTCTTGCAGTGGCATTCCTTGTCAGAAGAAATAAATAAAACTTAGAAAGGGGTTAATCCCTTTCTTCTTTCTTTTTTTTTGATTTCACGTTTTTTTCACTTGTTTTCAATTACACGATACTTTCAAGTATATCGATAACCATTATCCCTCATCAATCTAATACGAGGTTTTGTTAAATGAACAAAAAAATAATATTGATTTTTTCTCTCACAGTTTTGGCGATCGTGATGTCGGGATGCATTGGTTCTACTGATGCGCCGGAAGCGACAACAGGAAATGAAGTATTAACTGCTGCAGATATGATCGTGGTCCGGAATATCCCTGCAGGGTTTGAATACCTTGGTGCTCCGCCGACATCGGTTGATGATATCAAACACGAATACGTGGATGTTGCGGGAATTGTGGATGCTGCCGAGGGCACATACCAGAATACAGACTCAGTTGAGGTGCACATCACAGTTGTTGAATGTGAGGATAGTGATGCGGCAGATGAATTTGTTAACCAGTACAAGTTGAGTCTCCCACCGCTTGCGAGAGGAACTCAGTTTGCAGAAGAATCATTTAATAATCATTTCGCAACACGGATCATGGATTACACCACAGTGGGTGGTGAGCAGGTCGCACAGTATGCATATTTGTGGAGCAATGATAATTTTGTATTCATAGTCAACGGCAACACAGAAGATTTTACTCAGACGCGCGCGCTGGCTGAGGCTACAGGGCAGTGATGCCCCGGTTTTTCTTTTTGAGTAAACAGTCCGTAGCGTATCTGCGGGGAATATTTTTGTCTGGATCCATTTCACCCAAAATAAATTTAAAAGTCTCCATTAGTCATCGGTTAAGGAGTTTGATTGATTTAATGCATATCGTTTTTTGAAATTTGTAACTTTTTGCCACAGAAAGCACAGAGATTGTAGCAACTTTCCCTCGGTGACCTGCACGCCCTTTGGGCGTTGCAGGCACTCAACACCGTAGGAAGTGAGTGTCCTCTGTGGCCAGAATTTCACTCGCAAGAGGCCATACCCCATTTTTTTAATAATAATCATCTGTGTCTGCCTATAGTTCTAAATTGTACTTGCGAATTGGTATAAAATAGAACACAGATGACACGGATTTGACGGATACACACGGATATTCCATCATCCGTGCCAATCTGTGTTATCTGTGGAATCCGTGTTCAAAACCTATTTTTTCTCTTAACCGATGACGTATGAAAAAGTCTCTGGGTCGGCGACCAAAGAAATAAATATGAATGCATTGTAACTACTATGCATTGGACATACAATGCATTGGTGATCTAATGTTAAACGAACCTGTAGTAGGCGATGAATTTTTTGATCGAACAGACCTAATGAAAAACCTTGGTCTAAGATCCGAACAGATGTTGAGTGGCAACCGACGAAACATTGGCCTCATAGGTCTTCGTAAAGTTGGGAAAACATCGATCATTTGGGAATTTATGCGGCAAAACAGTCATTTTGTACACAATTACATCTACATAAAAGAAAAGCCAACAAAAACGATGTTCCGTAAGATACTTGGTTCTGTACTTTATGCATGTATGGAACATTTTGATGTCGGAACCGATCAGATATGGATGACCACAGATAAAAACCTGAAGGAACTTGCAATGAGGTGGGTGCAAGTCGATCCAATAATCGCGAAACTTTCTTTTGAGATCCGGGATGCGATCAATGAGGATGCCGAATCTGAAGAACTTCTCGATCTCATATTGGGCCTCATTAAGAAGTTATCGGAATACAAAGAAACATCAAACCAAAAACCACTGGTTCTGATATTTGATGAGTTCCAGAACTTTGCATTATGGGGCGACAACATCCTTGAGACGCTTCGTGAGAATCTGATGATGCAAAAGAATGTATGGTGGATCGTGGCAGGGTCTTCGATCAGTATGATGGAAAACATTATCAATGCCTCATCTTCTCCGTTGTATGGTCATTTTGAGACGATATATGTGGGTCCATTTGAGTACAGTGATGCCAGAACGTATTTGACTTCCACACTTGATGGCATTCTTATCAGTGAAACACATCTCAGTTACATAATCGATATTACGGGGGGTTATCCATATTACCTCGCATCCATAGGGCTCAAGCTCTGCGACATTGCACAGGATTGGAATGTACATGACATTTCGAAAAATGCACTGCTTGAGGCTATTGCACAGGATGTTTTTTACAGATCAGGGAACATATACAAACACTGTCACCAGCTTATTGTAAATTCCCTCGAGAAAAAAGGGTTGGATACATATCTTACAATATTGTCCGCTATCGCATTGGGAAACTATCGATTTTCAGAGATTGCGAGGTATGTCGAAAAGCCCGGTTCGTCCCTTACATATCCACTTGAACGGCTTATTGCATCAGACCTTATTGTCAAGAATGATAAAAGATACAATCTTGCAGATCCAATTCTTGTGCTATGGCTAAAATATGTATACATACTGCGTGAAGAGTCCTATATCCCCGAACTCGAATTGAAGCTTGATGTTTTCAAATCCCAGATCTCCCAGATGATCGATGAGTTCAAGGAGGAATTGGGGCATGCACGTGAAGCCCAGATCAGGGAGATATTTGTAAAAAAAGGCTACACTGTTGCATCGGGCAATATTGGGAAAGACGAATTTGACCTCATCATTGATGGGGATGAAGGTTTGATCCTTGGTGAGGTGAAAGCAGGAAATGTTGACATAGAACAGGTGTACAAACT
>JAUWBW010000091.1 GCA_030609665.1 Methanosarcinaceae archaeon
ACGCAAGATAGATAAGAACATGCTAAGCACAATAGATCGGGAGATGTCAAAGGTCAAACACGGCTTAGAGGAATTATATGGGATTTGAGACCGCTGTTGTTGTTGCTATCTTCTTTTTATCGGCTATGGTCCTTGGAACCACGGCGTATGTTGTGATAAGTGCTTCTCAGGATCTGGTGGATGATGCATCGTATGAGCAAAATGAAATGCAGATCAAACGTTTGCAGACTGATATTTTGATAGACAGTTCAACACCGACAGGTCTAGCTGCATTATATGACCTGACGATAACGGTATCAAATACAGGGAGCGAGACTTTACGATCGGATAAATTGAATGTATTGGTTGATGGAATAATTGAATCATACACTTTCGCACCAACGACAACAACATGGACTCCTGATGGGACCATAACACTCACTGTTGAAGGGCTTTCAGGTGCAGGTTCACATAGAGTGAAAGTAGTGGCAGAGAACGGGATATCCGATTATGATACATATAGTGTTTGAGCAGATATGTCTGGATTGTTTAAAATACATTCATGGCTTAAAATATTAAAATAATCAACTTTATATCAATTATCCACATAATAGAATTAAAATAAAGGTCTGAATATGTTGTTCTCACGCACAATTTCCAAGGATGAACGGGCAGAAACTGCCATTACCCATATGATATTTTTCATAGCTGCAGTTATATTGGCAATGGGTGTTGTTTCTGTTTTGTCGGTAAATGTTCAATCCATATCGGGTGCAACCACTGCAGGCAGTAAAATCATGTCTGACCAGTTGAGGACTGATATTACAATTATCAATGATCCGAATGAGATACCGTACATCAACAATGAAAATTATACGTTCTATGTCAAAAACACAGGAAGATCCGAACTTAACATTGATTATGTGAATGTTATTTTAGATGGTGTATTGATCCAATCGAGTAATCAGGCTGAAACTGTATTGGATGGGGGTGTGGTGTGGAGACCGGGTGATGTTCTGGCCATAGACGTGACCACAGGTCAACTGAGTTCCGGTGATCACAGTGTTAATGTAGTCTCGGAAAATGGAAAATCTGATTCCATGAACTTTATAATTCCTTAAAAATATTTATTAATAGAGGTAATTACAGTGGTCAACGTTTGTTCATTTGAGATCCCAAGAGATGAGTTTAACAGAAAACTGGGGGGAGGTTTCCCTCCAGGCTCTTTAGTGGTCATCGAAGGTGGCAGTGGCAGTGGAAAAAGTACGATCTGTCAGCGTACGATATTTGGATTGTTGGAGAATGAAAATAGTGTAACGTTCGTGTCAACACAGCAGACTACAAAAGGATTCATAAACCAGATGTATTCACTTGACTACCCAATTGCTCCATATTTACTGAATGGGAATTTGCTATTTATTCCTGTTATTCCACTGGTTCAGGCTGCAAAATCAAGGATCGATTTTCTTGAGCGTTTGATGGGTGCACAGGAATTGTTTGAGAATGATATTATTGTCATTGATACAATTTCTTCACTAATCAAATACAGTGTGGACAATGAAAAAAGTCTTGATCTGATCTCATTTTTCAAAAAACTGAATGGAATGGGAAAGATCATAATATTGACTGTCGAGCCAAGCCAGTTAAGTGAAGACATAACTTCTATGTTCCGCTCTTCATGTGATATTTACATAAGCTTGAAAGTGAAACCAATGGCTAACGAGGTCAAGCGTACAGTAGTTGTTAACAAATTCACAGGAGCCAAGGGCCCTGTGGGACAGATGATAGGATTTAGGATCGAGCCGAAGGTTGGTCTTGTCGTAGAGATTGCGGCGGTCGGTTAGACACAAAATTGGAAGGTAATATAATATGGATCCGGAATTCCAAAAAGCACTGCAAAGAAATCCACACCTTGGAGTATACATAAACGAGTTCAGGCAAAAGACTGGAACAATCCCTGATTTTGTTGTAAGCTTGTCGAAAGACATGGAAGAAGAGCATGTCAATGTAATTCTTCCTGTGGGTGATCCGGTATTTATTCATATATATGGGACAGCAGAGATGGGAGAAGCTCGTTATTATACTATTGAACCTCCTCTCTTTCCGAATGAAAAAAGAAAATATGATGCTATTATGGGGATGATCCTTGAGAAATCATCAAACGAGCCGGTACCAAATTCAGAAGCCGAACTCAAAACCTTGATCTCAAAACTTATTGACGAATCGATTGATATAGGTGCCGGGGGTGACCTTCCGGACGAAGATGAAAAACCCGGTCTATTGCAGAAGTTGATCCCTACGCAAAAAAAAGTCCCTCTTAACCAGCAGGAGTATAACAAAATACTGTATCACATTGAGCGAAATATCATTGGGTCCGGTCCGATCGAACCCATTGTCAGGGATCCGTATCTTGAAGATATTCATAGTATAGGTATCAGTGGCGTGTTCATTGTTCACAAGATACTGGGCATGATGGAAACAGACCTGACATTTGGTGATGAGGATGGATTGGATAGATGGCTCCGCAGTATGAGTGAGCGTATCGGTCGACCTGTAAGTGATGCCCATCCAATCTCTGATGGTGCATTGCCTGATGGTTCACGTATTAATATTATATACAGTCCTGACATCAGTCGGCGTGGAAGCAGTTTCACTATGCGTAAGTTCAGTGAAGTGCCTGTTAGTATTATTCAGCTTATCAATTGGGGTGCTGTTAATTGCGATATGGCGGCGTATATGTGGATGTTACTTGAAAATGGTATGAGTATCTTCTTTAGTGGTGAGACGGCAAGCGGTAAAACAACAATGTTGAATGCGTGTCTTTCTTTTGTAAACCCAAAATCAAAAATATATTCTACTGAAGATACGGCTGAGGTCCAGCCACCACAAGCTGTATGGCAACAGTTGATCACCCGTGAAGATGGTCCCCCGGATTCAAGGGTGGATACATTTACGTTGCTTAAGGCTGCTTTGCGTTCAAGACCAAACTATATCATTGTTGGTGAGATCCGAGGTGTTGAAGGAGCTGTGGCATTCCAGGGTATGCAGACAGGTCACCCTGTTTTGGCGACATTCCACGCATCGGCAGTTACAAAGATGATCCAGCGTCTAACCGGTGACCCTATCAATGTTCCTGTGACTTTTATTGATAATCTTAATGTTGGAATGATATTGCAGGCAGTATATCGAAAGGGACAGTTCCTGCGGCGATGCATCTCAATTGATGAGATCGAAGGCTATTATGAAGAAGCCGGTGGTGTGGTTACAAGAGCGGTATTCCAGTGGGATCCAGAAACAGATACACACGCATTCAGGGGGTTGAACAATAGTTACATTCTTGAAGACAAGATCGCTGCAAAATTGGGATATGAAGACAAGCGTAAGATATACGAGGATATGTTCTTACGTTCAAGGATATTGGAAGAGATGCGTTCACGCGGCATTGATGATTACTACGAAGTGAATGATATATTGGTGAATTTCTATCGACATGGTATTGATGGGTTGCCATTCCCTGTATAAGGTGATCTGACATGAATTATCAACAGGCATTTCACAGCATTAATATGGAACCGGCTGCTTATGTTAAAAAGTTTGCCATCCCCGTAATTGTGTTTGGTTTTGCCTTTTCGTTTATATTATATGCGTTTCTACCATCACTTTTTGTTGGACCTGCCCAATATATACCTGCTTTACTTCCGGTCATTTGTATATTATTTGCTGCATCTTATCCTATGTCTATGGCTGCTGGAAAAGCTGCTGAGATCGACAATAACATGCACTATTACATCACACAGATGGGTTCGATCGCAACAGCAGAAACACCGAGACTTGATATTATCCGCATAGTTTCAGGGAACAAGGATTACCTGTATCTCGCAAGTGAGACAAAGAAGATCTATAATCTGGTGACTGTATGGAACATGAGTCTTGCAGAAGGTTGTAAGTTCATATCGAAGCGTACGCCTTCTATAATTTTTGAGGATTTTCTGGACAGGTTTGCACATGGCTTGCAGTCAGGTGAGGATATAAAATCATTCTTGTCTGCTGAGCAGAATGTTGTTATGAATGAATATGAATCCATGTATAATGGTGCACTTTATGCAATAGAGATCATCAAGGAATTATTCGTATCGCTGGTCATGTCTCTCATATTCCTTGCATCATTTGCAGTCATCATGCCTGTTATCACTGGTATGGATGCGATCTTGCTTATGAGTGTTGTTGTTCTTACTTTTGTTACCACAGATGTTGTCATGGTGGTCTTTACAAAAAGCAAGGTCCCAAGGGACCCCACATGGCAGCAGACAAATATTATGACGGATGCAAAACTGAAATTAAATCGCTCAATTCCTATTTCTATTTTAGGATGCATTGTGGTATCGATCATTGTAGCCCTTTATGGCAAGATAACGCTGCCAATAGCGGTTGCTATGTCCTTGACCCCACTTGTTTATACGGGTCAAATTGCACGAAAGATCGAGAAAGTTATTAGACGCAGGGACGAGAACTATCCATCATTTATTCGTTCACTTGGTAGTTCGGCAGGTGCTCGCGGCGGTTTGATCGATGAAGCATTAAAATCCCTGCGTGCGCACGATTTTGGTCCTTTGACCAATGATGTGAATAATCTCTATAAAAGACTTACAACAAGGATCGATAAGATCACTTCTTGGAATATGTTTGCAGCTAGTACAGGGAGTAATCTCATACAGCGTTTTAGTGTGATGTTTGTCGAATCCACTCACCTCGGAGGTAAACCGGAGGTCATTGGAGATATCATTGCCACTAATTTCCACAGAATCGTTACACTCCGAAAAAAGCGATATCAATCAGCATCAAGTCTGGTAGGTGTGTTGTATGGTCTGACAGGTGGGATTGGATTTACGATGTATATCTCGCTTGGTGTTGTTGACCTGATGCAGGAGATGTTTGCCAGTGTAGAGATGCCGCCGGGAATGTCTATGGGTATGATTTTGTATACCGATGTTGGAAGCATTGAAACATTGTCTGCCATGATCTTGTTCACTATGATCGCACATTCGTTTTTCTCAGCTCTTCTCATCCGTGTTGTCGACGGCGGAAATATGTTATGCGCAACAACAGATTTTGTAATAATGGTATGGATCTCAGGAGTAGCTGCGGTTGTTACAACAACAGGTGTTGCATCATTGCTTGGTGTTAGTTGATAGAAGCAGATAGCTGCGCACAGGTCTATGTTCAGGTCCATTATTGGTTTGAACTGCCTCACACCCGCATATTTTGCTCTTGTATATAATTTGTAAAATTGTATACTACAAGATAACGCGAACGAAGTGAGTGTTTACTTGTGATCAACGTTCTTGTCGCAGTTTTAGTCCAATATATTCGGCAACGGCATGCCCAACATCTTTGGTGGATGATGTTCCGCCAAGTTCCGGTGTTATGATACCGCGTTTAAGTACGTGGTTCACAGCATCTTCCACAAGTGAAGCACTTTTTATATCACCAAGCCATTCCATCATCATTTTCACGCACAGGAT
Source organism: Methanosarcinaceae archaeon (assembly GCA_030609665.1). Lineage (GTDB taxonomy): Archaea > Halobacteriota > Methanosarcinia > Methanosarcinales > Methanosarcinaceae > Methanovorans. The sequence continues at coordinate 5,502 of JAUWBW010000091.1, forward strand.
CGCTGCGACCGGGTTTGCAATACCTTTTCCTGCAATATCGGGTGCACTTCCGTGCACTGGTTCGAAAAATGCGTATTTTTCACCGATATTGGCACTCGGTGCAAGCCCAAGACTTCCTACAAGTGCGGCTGACATGTCGCTCAATATATCCCCGAAAAGGTTTGTTGTTACTATAACATCATATTTTTGCGGTGATGTGATCAGACTAAATGCCATTGAATCGACCAGCATGTCGTTATATGTAACACTCGCATCATCTGCAACACTGCGGCATGTGTTCAAAAAGAGTTTGTCGGATTTGAGTACATTGGATTTGTGAACAATGGTCACCCTGTTCTGCCGCTGTTTTGCCAGTTTACAGGCATATTCTGCGATTCGTTTTGAACCTTTGCGCGTGATGATCCTCTTTGTATATGAGACATCGTCATGCAGTTCCTCGATACCGGAGTACATGCCCTCGGTGTTCTCTCGCACGATGACAAAATCAAAATCATTCCTGCCTGTTGCACCTTTAATACCGGCAAGCGGTTTGATCGGACGTATGTTTGCGTAGACATCAAGTTCTTTTCTGATTGTCAGAAGCACGCTTTTGTAATTGGGGTCAGGAGGTGTTGTCACTGCGCCAAAAAGGACGCAGTCGCATTCTTTCAATATATCGATATCCTCATCCGTGATGGCGGTGCCTGTCCTATCCCATTTGCCGTAGCCAAGTTCAAGCGGCACTTTTTCAATCTCAAGACCGAGTGCATCAAGCACTTCTACTGCTGCGGGGATTACTTCTTTTCCGATCCCATCGCCTTCGATAATTGCAAGTTTCATGATATTCACTTATTCCACGTGGTTATGATTATGATTGGATTATGATTGGATTAAGGTTCCAATTAAAATTTGAGTTTGTTAAGGTGTTTTTGAAGCCGAGGCAACAACCCGCCGCAGGCGGCACGTTCCATGACGAATCAATAAATCAGTATATTCAATTATCTTCTTCTTTTACTTATACGGATATTAATCTGAGTCGAACGAAGATAACTTTAGTGGTGATGGGGGAACGTGCCGCGCTAAAGCGCGTATGGGTGCGCCGGTATTTTCACGTAAATAGTATTATTCAACTCTGCTCTTTGACATGCAAAACCAGATCCCTTATCGCTTCAGCAACTTCGAATTCGGATGCTCCCCAGTGTACCACTACTCCCTCTACATCGTTGATCGTAACAAGACCGGATTTTTCGGAGCGGCAGCACCTTGTTATGAAAGGTTTTGTGGGTTTGAATATATCGGATTTGAATGGACAGATGTTCACAAGCGTGTATTCAAGTTCGGGAAATCGTGATTCGATCAGGGTTCTTGATATCTCGCATCCTACGACCAGTGAGCCGTTCTTTGTGATTATGTCGGAATCAAGGTACTTGCCCTTGAGTCCGGATGCTGTGCATGGGAATACTGTGTCTTCGCCTTCGAATTGTTTGAGGTCTATGACATTTTCACTGAACCGCACGCCGAAATCACCGAATATGCCGCTTGTTTCAAGCCTCCTGATTACATGTGTGAGCCATGAAGGTTCAGGTGGGATTACATCAACGATCTCGATCTCAATAATGCTTGACAGGTCGGGAGCATGCACGAATGTTACGTGTTTGTCAACTCCTGTGAAGATGACGGTGTTCACATCTCCTTTGCAGAGCTGCGTTGCGGTCTCTATCAAGAGCGCACGGTTTTTGATGTTCAGTTCTTTTTCGTACTTTATGATCTGCTTGCCGGATGCGATGGTTTCGATCGATTCAGCGGTTTGCAGGAGTCCTTTCCCACTTTTTGTCATTTTGTATAGTGAATACTCTATTGTGCCATCATCCAGTTTTGGCTCTGCGATTATGTAGTCCGATAAAAAATAGACTTTGTTGCCTTTGGCATCATTCGGATGTATGCTGGTTACTCCAACATTCTTGTATTCGTCAGGAAAGATCATGTGCACCTGTATT
>JAUWBW010000035.1 GCA_030609665.1 Methanosarcinaceae archaeon
GCCATGCTCTGCAAAGAAACCTTATGGAATTTCAAATTCACACCAGAAATTTATCAGGGCACTTGGGAAGGGGCGCAAGTTCGTTCACGAGGTCATTATCACATCCCCGCTTGGAATTGTTCCGCGTGAACTTGAACTTACCTATCCTGCCGCGCATTATGATATTGCGGTGACTGGATACTGGGATGCAGAGGAAAAAATATGGGTTAGTGATTGTCTTGCAAATTATCTGTCAAAACACAGTTATTCGACCATTGTTGCTCATGTGGAAGGTGCATATCGTGATATCTGCGAATCTGTTAGCAAAGAACTTGGGATAGAGTTCATCTACACGAGTAGCGGCAATGTGACATCACATGAATCGCTACGAAACTTAAAGGATACTGTTTCAGAACTTTGCGACGGGCGTAAACGTTCGGCTGAGACCGTGAAAAAGGACATGCTGCGCAAGATCGCAGATTACCAGTTCGGACACGGGGCTGGCGAGATACTAATACCTGAACGTGCAGTCATTAAGGCTCCATTTCCAAAACATCAGGTGTATGTTGATAAGACCCATGTCGCAACCCTTGTGCCACAATACGGCACACTCGCAATTACGATAGCCGGAGCAGAGATGTTGCTGCCACTTGACAGATATGTGGTTACGATCGAGGATTTCGTGCCAAAGGGCTCGATACTTGCTGTCGGTGTAACCGGTGCAGACCTTGATATTCGACCAAACGATGAAGTGTTCGTGTCAGGTAGTAAGGCATTCTGTGTCGGGCGCGCGGTGATGAACGGAAAAGAAATAGAAGAATCTACGCGTGGTGTAGCTGTTGACCTGAGGCATGTGAAAAAAATCCTCCATCCAGTCGGATTTACTTAGAGTATATGAATTTTTTTAAATTTAAGAATTAATACTATGTTTTGTCCCAACCGCAGCAGAGTTGCCTCTATTTTTATTCTCTTCGGTCCTCTGCGGTTTTTCGAATCGTCTAGAAAATAATAAAAATTTCTGTAAATTTTAAAAAACCACAAGTTTATTAACCTTCAACCACTTATGACAATATGTAATCACTTAATGCAGATTACATTCGTGATTGAAAATCAATAAATAGCGTAACTAAACGCTTAAATATTTCATTGGTACGATCACATTTACAATAATAGTTAGAATCATTAATAATATTTAATTTACAACATCATTAAATAATTCAAATTTCATATACACAAGGGAGCAAGATAGTCATTTACAGGGTGAAGTTTTAGCAGATAAAAAAAGATATGATGGTGGGTATTGACAAAGGCATTTTTCAGGGTTTAAATAAATATACTAAATCCTAAAATTGCAGGAGCAAGGCACCCCACAACAGTCTACATGACTGTAAGGACAAGATGAGTGGTCTGGTTCAGGATTCTCAGCAATTCAACAATAAATGGGTTGTATTCATATCGAATCTAACATGCAAACAACATGATGCAAAAACATTTACAATCATTGTTTCTATTGTGATATTGTGGAAAAAGTTCGACACATAAAAACACGGACAACAACTTGTACGGAACATTGTACAAGCACAGTATTAGCATTTGAGGGATAATCAAATCTGACTGGTAGATACATCAGAAATCCTTTCTCTTGTTATGTTGTAAATTATTTTAGTTCTACTATTTTTGTATATAGTACATAATGTAAAATTATGTCAGTCCGATTTTGTCGGACTCCTTGTATAAAGTACGAGGTCTTCGAGTAAATCCGACCTACATGGAGGATTATCTCGATAATAAAAGCCTTGCATAGGCTCAGACGAGAAAATCCTCCCTGTCGGTCGGATTTACTCGCACTATATATTTATAAAATATATACTATGAAAAACGCACAATAATAGATAATTAAATTGTGGAGAATAAAAATATGCAAAATACAGATACTACAAAATACATCATTCATTCCAAGATTAACGCGGACGGGGTCATTGAGCGTCCTGATATAGTAGGTGCCATTTTCGGTCAGACCGAAGGACTGCTTGGCTCGGACCTTGACCTGCGCGACCTTCAAAAAACAGGTCGTATAGGCAGGATAGAGGTTATTGTAAATACAAAAGGCGGGAAAGCAAGAGGAAACATCCTGATCCCTTCAAGTCTTGATAAGATCGAGACATCAATCCTGGCAGCGTCACTTGAAACGATTGACAGGGTCGGTCCTTGCAGTGCAAAGATCGAGATAACCAACGTTGAGGATGTACGTGCTACAAAGAGGCAACAGATCGTTGACAGGGCGAAGTTCATTCTCACCGATATGTTCGATGTGAATCTGCCTGAATCACAGGAGATCGCTGACGAGGTACGTCAGTCCGTGCGCATTGAGGAAATGCAATATTACGGTAAGAAAAAGATCCCATGCGGCCCTAATATGCTCGAATCGGATGCTATTGTGGTTGTCGAAGGGCGTGCTGATGTACTTAACCTTTTGCGCTATGGTATCAAGAACACAGTTTGTGTCGGCGGTACAAACGTTCCGCCTGAAGTTGCAGAACTTACCAAAACAAGAACAGTTACTGCATTCACCGATGGTGACCGTGGGGGTGAACTTATCATTAAGGAACTTCTTCAGGTTGCAGATATTGATTATATTGCCAGGGCGCCTGACGGAAAAACTGTGGAAGACCTTGTTCAGAGGGAGATCGTGCGGGCACTGCGCCAGAAGGTACCTGTTGAACAGGCTATGGAGAAATATGCTATTCGCCAGTCAGATCAACATAAGGCCAAAAGGGTTTCAAGGTTGCCAAAACGGAGTGAACGAAGAGGTGCAGAAGTTAAGAGGCCTGTGGCTGAAAAGGTTGAGACGGTTCCTGCAAAACGACGCGAGAGAACAGTGTCAGAACCATCACAACAGCGCCGCGGGGCACCTGCAAGAAAAGTTGAATCAAAGCCAAAAGCTGCAGTATCTGCAAAGGAAGCAATGGAAAGTAACAGATTCAAATCTCATGTGGATGCATTGGCGGGCACACTTGGAGCGCGCCTGTTAGGATCAGATGATGATGTAGTTGAGGAAACTGCAGTTCGCGATCTGGTACACACATTAAAAGAGAGCAGTGAAATTGTTAAAAGTGTTGTATTCGACGGCGTAATAACTCAGAGGATACTTGATATTGCGGCAGATAAGGGAATTGAGAATCTCGTTGGCGTTAAGGTAGGGAATATATCAAAAAGCCCTGCAGCAGTGAAAGTATTTACAGTATAGTAATTGTGACAAATTGAGATGGGAAATGTGCTAGAGGGCTTTTAGAAACATTTCCTATCGACTTCTTTTACCAACACTTTAAATATATATATATAAAAATGCTATCAGCCTGCTGGTTTATAACGATTAATCATAAGCAACATATATAAATGTTTATATACTACCGCTAGGAAGTGACATTCCGCCAACAACGGTTTTATTCAAGTCAAAAGAGTAATTATATGTTAGCCATTTTGGCTAAGGTTGTGAATTATAAATTGTTATAAGGGTAGGTTAGTTATATATGCACAAAGATGAACTAATTCAGCTACATACATTGATGGCACAGATTAAGAAACACTTTGAATGCGACGAATCCAGTTGCGATTTTGACGAATATCACTCATTGTCTATAAGTCCTGTACATATCCATCGCAGTAAGGCAGAACACAAACATGCGATCTTTGTTCTTGGAAACGAACTTGCTTCTATAATATCTGATGATGAATACTCAGGCATTGGAAGAACATCTGCAAGGATGCAGGAACTTGCATCACGCGCCGGTTCTGAAATTGTACATAGCAACTAAATAGAACCCGGAATCTTGAAAGCAGGTCCATTTCTGATGGGGATGACCTGTTTTTGCAATGGATTATCCAAAGCATACAATAAACATTGTGGAGATGTTCGTATCTTCATGATAATTCCATCTTCCCCATCAAAATAATATTTTTTTTCAATCCAGCAAGGCACGAATCCAACTCGCTGGTACAACTTTTGTGCGCGCACGTTGCTTATACGAACTTCAAGGCCGGCATACTGGATTGAGTTTTCATAAAATATCTTCAATATGGCATGGACAAGCTGGGTTCCAATACCACGACTTTTGTATTCATCTTTGACAGCAAGTGCGAATATGCGTCCTTCGTTCTCATTTAGTTGGTATCCTACCACAAAGCCAACAATTTCATCGTTTTTTACGGCTACCAGAAATCCGTTCATATTCATTTCATAGAAATTGATGTAAACAAAAGTATCGTGGTCACTAAAAGCCTCTTGTTCAATTAAAAAGACCTCTTCAAAATCATCTGGAACAAAGCGTCGTATGTTCATCAATGATATGTTACGTCACTAATACTAAAAAAGAATATTGAGTATTAAATCTAATAGACTTTTTATTTTTTTCGAGAATTGTGCTTTCTTAGTAATATTAGTTGAAATGTTTCGGGTTTTGCCATTTTCCCGACAGTCTCATTTTCTGGAATATCACAAATTGTAATCAAATCACGTGTAAATTTGCGTTTCTTTGAAAGTCAAGTCAGAAAAATAATTCGAAAAATCGGAAGGTTCACGACTTCTCCGAATCCCTGACAGAATTAACATAAGCCACGACCGCAGCACTTATCGCTGCAACCTTCTGTTCGCGGTTATCAAGTGCAGATGCAAGAGTTGCGCCTTTTTCGGCATCTTCCTCGACAACCCTTTTCACATCATCAAGTATATTATAGTCATCAATAAAATGGGTTGTAAGATTACCACTTCTGAAAGCCTCATGCCTGAGAACAGCCTTGTGGAACGGAATGTTGGTCGTAACACCCACAACCACATATTCATACAGTGCACGCTCCATACGTGCGATCGCTTCATCACGATCACGTCCCCAGACACTCAATTTCGATATCATAGAATCATAATACGGCGAGATATGATACCCCACATGTACCCCACTATCCACACGTACACCCGGTCCGCCTGCCGATCGATATTTTTTAATCTTACCCGGGGATGGTGCAAAATCATTCAACGGGTCTTCAGCATTGATACGACATTCAATTGCCCAGCCATTGATCTTGATATCTTCCTGCTTGTAAGGCAACCTGTCACCGCATGCAATATGCATCTGGTCTTTCGCAAGATCGATGCCAGTCACCATCTCAGTAATCGTATGCTCGACCTGAAGACGTGTATTGACTTCAAGGAAATAATAATCACCTTTTGAATACATGAACTCCACTGTTCCTGCATTCTCATAACCGATAGCCTTTGCCGCTTTTATAGCAGTTTCACCCATTTCCTTGCGAAGTTCGGGGGTCATAATCGGAGATGGCGCTTCCTCTATCAGTTTTTGATGTCTGCGCTGGATGGAACATTCCCTGTCTGAAACATAAACAGTATTGCCATACTTGTCTGCAAGTATCTGAAACTCGATGTGTCTGGGTTCTTCAACATATTTCTCAATAAAAACAGTTGGATCTCCAAACGCCGACTGTGCCACAGATTGGATTGCACCGAGAGCATGATCGAACTCCTCCTTTGAATGCACGACCTTCATGCCAATCCCGCCACCACCTGCAGATGATTTAATGATCACGGGATATCCGATCGAATCCGCGACCTCAATAGCCTCATCCACACTTTCAATGGGATCTTCAATACCGGGCACAACAGGAACACCTGCTTTTTTCATCGCAGTCTTTGCCGCGATCTTACTTCCCATCTGTTCAATAGCGCTACTCGGAGGACCAATAAATGTAATCCCATTATCTTCGCATTTTTGTGCAAAAACGGCGTTCTCGGATAAGAACCCATATCCGGGATGAATGCCATCAGCACCGGACTCTTTCGCAACGGCAATGATCGCATCCATATTCAGATAACTCTGGCTGGCTGGTGCCGGACCTATGAAGTAAGCCTCATCTGCGTATTTAGTAAAAAGAGCATTCTTGTCCGCTTCCGAATACACGGCAACAGTAGGGACCTCCAATTCACGGCACGCACGCATAGCACGGATCGCGATCTCGCCCCTGTTTGCAACAAGCACTTTTTTAAACATGTTTCTTCACCCCTTCCTTCCAATCTCACTTTATTCAATAGCCATCAGAACGTCGCCGGAACTTACCGAATCGCCATCAGCAATGAATATTTCCTTCACAACACCGCCATGGGTTGCGTGTACTCCATTCTCCATCTTCATTGCCTCAAGGACACATATCGTATCCCCTTCTGCAACAGTATCACCAACCTCAACCTCGATCGATAACACCATGCCCTGCATGGAACTGGTGACTGCACCCTCCACTGATTCAGGTGTCACATTTGCATTTGTTGGTGCATCTGCAACCGACACAACGCCACCTGTAGGTTCTACCTTTACATCGAACACATCACCATCAACCTCTACCCTGAATTCCGTAGGAATGGCGGCTGATGGTGCAGAAACTGCTGCTTCTGTTTTGACAGGCATGAGAGCCTCCTCTACCGCTTCACCTTTCAAGAACTTCGGAGCAATTGCAGGATAGAGAATATAGGTTAGCACATCCTCCTCCTTTTTCACCAAACCAAGTTCTGCCGCTTCTTTTTTCAAGCTCTCGTATTCAGGTTCCAATAGATCAGCCGGACGACATGTGATCGGCTCTTCATCACCTATGATCTTCGTGATGATATCATCACTAATAGGTGCAGGAGAACGACCATACAGCCCTCGCACATAATCCTTAACCTCTTTTGGGATAACCTTATACCGCTCGCCCATAAGCACATTCATGACCGCCTGTGTTCCAACGATCTGGCTCGTTGGCGTGACAAGAGGCGGATAACCAAGTTCAGCACGCACCTTTGGCATCTCTGCAAGCACATCGTCGTACTTGTCAAGTGCATTCTGCTCTTTTAATTGTGAAACCAGATTGGATAACATGCCACCGGGTATCTGGTACAAGAGCACATTCGTATCGATCTGCTCTGATATCGGGTCAAGGATACCACGATATTCATCCTTTAACTTCTTGAAATACGCTGCAGCTTCCGATAAAAGTTCCAGGTCAAGCCCGGTGTCATAAGGAGTCGCTGCAAGTGATGCAACCATTGTTTCGGTTGGTGGCTGTGACGTTCCACCCGATAGTGGAGACAGTGCCGTATCAAGAATGTCCACACCTGCCTCACAGGCTGCCATGTAGCTCATCGGTGCCATACCTGATGTGCAGTGACAGTGAAGTGCAATTGGCAAGGATACTTCTTTTTTGATGGCTTTGATGATGACATGTGCCTCATGGGGTGAAAGGAGACCTGCCATGTCCTTTATACACAGGGAATCGCATTCGAGTTGCTCAAGGTCCTTTGCAAGTTCCACATACTTTTCAACTGTGTGCACCGGACTGATGGTATAACAAACAGTACCCTGCACATGTGCACCTTCGCGGTTTGCTACTTTGATCGCGGTTTCCATGTTGCGAATATCGTTTACTGCATCGAATATCCTGAAAATGTCAATACCATTCTCATGAGCTTTTGTGACAAACTTGTCCACCACATCATCGGAATAATGACGATATCCCACCAGATTCTGACCCCGAAGAAGCATCTGGGCAGGAGTATTATGCATGTGTTTTTTAAGTTCCAGCAGGCGCTCCCATGGGTCTTCATTAAGGTATCTTATGCATGTATCAAAAGTTGCCCCTCCCCACATCTCAAGGGAAAAATATCCGACCTGATCCAATTTATCGACTATTGGCATCATATCACGCGTACGCATGCGCGTGGCAAGAAGAGATTGATGTGCATCCCGAAGAATGGTTTCTGTAAGTTTGACTTTCATTGAACACCTCTATGAAACTGGAAATATTGATTATGTAGATTAATTGATAATTGGTTATAGCAAATGAAATTGTACCTAATTGTACAACTCCTTTTATTTAGTTTCTGGTATTGGTTTATGTGCAAAATGTCAGATGCCATGTTTGGAGGCAAACTTCATGTAGTATAGTCGTGTTTTTGCGTGTGCATGGGGTCCACACAACCATCAAGAGTGGCATGCACCGAATCACCTGATGGGCGCAAGAAAATCTTCGCTGAAGCTCAGATTAACTTGGAGTACATAATTTTACAAATTATATACAACGAGAAAATGCTCACTTCGTTCGCATTAACTCGCACTATATACTTATAAAATATATACTACAAGAAATGGACACTTACATTACTAACAGAGGCTCAGGTAACATCACTTTCAGGATATATTGTCAAACATGGAATCGCATTGCCTGAATTAATGGACAGGATGAACAGGATATAAGTGGTCTGCCCCATCCTGTTAATCCCGTCTAATATTTACCCACTCTATGTTAAGAAGATTCTACTTTTTACCGCTCCCTTCGACCACCATCTTCAACAAAGCAGCAGCCACATCAAAAGAAGCATAATCCTCCTGAATTACCTTTTCGACCAGATTTTCATATTTGCCCAGATGACCTTCATCCACAATTCCTTTAACCTTTTCTAAAAGCAGGTTTGTCCGGATCGCATTGACATCACTGACAGAAGGAACCTTTAGAGATTTGATATTAGTCTTTGTGAACTTTTGGATGGCCCTGATCCTGTGTACTTCCCTGCCCGAAACAAAGGTGAATGCATGCCCGGCTTTTCCGGCCCTGGCAGTCCTTCCGATCCTATGTACATAATATTCGACATCCGTAGGTATGTCATAGTTGAACACAGCATCTGTTGCGCCCACATCGATCCCCCTGGCTGCTACGTCAGTGGCAACCAATATGTCAATCTCCCCATTTCTGAATTTCGACATGACACGATCCCTTTGATTCTGTTGCATATCCCCATGCAATCCATCAACCAGATATCCTTTTGTCTTGAGGTCTTCAACCAATTCATCTACACGTTTTTTAGTATTGCAGAACACGAGGGATAAATTGAAATCATGAAGATCGATCAAACGGGATAAGACCTCTGATTTTGCATGTTTTTTTACTTCACAATAAAATTGTTTAACTTCGGGAGTGGTCATTTTCTTGTGTACCAGTTTCACTATTTGTGGGTTGTCCTGATACTTTTTTGCCATACGTAAAATTGCCTTTGACATGGTTGCGGAGAAGAGAATGGTCTGCCTCTTATCTGGCATCTTCTCAACAATGTGTTCAATGTCATCCCGGAATCCCATGTCCAGCATTTCATCTGCTTCATCCAGTATAATGATTTTCACGCTACCCATTTTCAATGTCCGGCGGTTCATATGATCCATAACACGACCGGGAGTGCCGATTATGATCTGTACACCTTTTCTCAACGCTTTGATCTGGCGGTCTATGGGTTGTCCACCGTAAACCGGCAATATCCGAATAGCTTTTTGATACCTTGACAGCTTTTTCAGTTCTTCAGATACCTGAATTGCCAGCTCTCGTGTGGGACATAAGATCACAGCCTGTAATCCCTTATTCCCAGGATCGATCATTTCTAATGTTGCAATTCCAAAAGCTGCAGTCTTGCCAGTGCCTGTTTGCGCCTGTCCAACAAGATCATCCCCATTCAGCATATGCGGGATGGCTTGTGCCTGAATGGGAGTGGGCTCCTCAAAACCCATATCCTTGATTGCCAGTTTTATTTCCTTTGATATGTTTAGATCATTGAACTTTGAATTTTCCATGTGTAATCACCTTAAAAGTATTATTGAGATTTTCGATTTAACCTCTATAAAAACCATACATCCTAACAAATTTATCCTCATAAACGTCATAATTGTGCATAGATCAGTGGTACGGGGATGCCGCCGCTTGCGGCGGTCATCATTAGTTTTAGTTTAACTAAACCAATGACCATATTTTGTAATCCCCACGCAATCACATCTTTATCCGGCCAATATCGACATAATCAACCCCCTTCTCGCTCTGCACTGCAAAGACCATGTGCTTCCTCACACTATTCGCTACCCGGATAGCCCGTGACATGACAGGCAATGCAAACTCATGATCAGGTGAGATCGTATGTACAAGATTCTCAGAGTGCGGCATCTTGGCAAGTGATCTTATCTGGCTGTACAGCCTGAAGTGGGTTCCGAACTTGAATCCGGTCTTTGGAACAAGCCCTCGGTTTCGCAGGTCTTCGTACACTTTGTACTTGCTAAAAAATTCAGGCTCGATCGCAGACGCACGCTTTGAGAACTCCTCAATGTCCAGAACAGCATCTGACTCGCGGTCATGTATCTCGATGATCCCGTTCTCAAGCAGGTATCGGGATTCAACAAGTGACAACTGCAACCTGTTCTCATCAAGCATCTTGCCGTAAAAACCATTTTCAAACAATGTACTCGATGCCTCGCTGTCCCAGATGATCACGCGCTCTTCTAAAAGTGTAGCCTCGGCTGTGATATTCGGATATATTTCATCCATTTCACCTTTTGGATTTACGGACTTGACCTCGTAGAACGTAATATCACTCTCCTCATCAACAATTGCAAGTATCATCTGTTTGCGGACATTAGAAGCCGCATTCAATGACTTCATCAGATCACGAAGTGGCATTGGTATGCGCTCGGTGCGGACATATACAAAACTCTTCGCAGCCGTCTTGCCGGGATGCCCGCCTCTTGGGTATATCCTGAAATCAGTGACACTGGGCTGAACATACAAACCCCTCTCCCGCAGGTCTTTGTAGACGATATATTTCAACTCAAAATATTGCTGTCGCATCGATGCGATCTTAAAAAAGTCGGCAAAATCAAGAATCTCACCATCAAGTTCGACATCGATCTTGTTGCGGTAGAGCAGAAATGCCGCTTCAATAAGTGTAAGTTCAAGAATATCGCCTTTTGGTCGCCCGTAATATCCTACATTATACAGTTCATTGATTGCCTGTTTATCAGCTACAACAACATCTTTTGTCAATTTACCTATCACTTGAGTCACCTAAAAAAAGTCAACAAAAATTAAAGGTCATGTGGCAATTGAGTTCACACATAAGATCAGTATAAAAAGTTATATTTCGCCAAACGGTTCGACAACAACAAATTTTTCGCATCCCATGATCACCTTATTGATGTCGTGCCATGCAATCATCATATCAGATGTATCATCAGATGGTATGAAGTGTACTCCAAAATCATCGAATTCTGTAATCCTTCCAGTCCTGAATATTAAGGAACTAAGTTCGATCGTAACTTTTTTATCGATGCAGTTTTTGAATACTTCCAGATTCATTATGATTGATCCCCTTCAGGACGATGTACGTACACCCAATTACAATTACAATTGTAATATCAATTTAATATCAATTTAATATCAATTTTAATTATACTTAAAATTGAACCTACAAGTACTTAAAACTATAGAAATTCAACAGTTAATCCTTCAATACATACTTAACGAACGATTCTGCAAATTCCCTGTATGAAACCCCGTGCAAATGTGCATACGAACCTATCGTATTGTTCACCGTAAGTCCATCCCAGCCATCGATTATCCCGACCCCTCGGGAAAGTTTGATCGCAAACTTTGCATCTGAGGGTAGGTCAACTATCTCGGAATGATGAAATTCATGTCCCTTGAATGAGTTTCCGCTTTTACCGATCACAGTATCCATCTCCAGTGTCCCGATATTGTAACTGACAACCCTTGTATGCCCCATAAGCGTGTGTCCCGGAAGTGCACCAACCATCTGGTGTGTGGATTCCGGCATGTCAGCCATGTGGTATGTACCTTTTCCCTTGACACCGGTTGTCAATTTTTCGGTCAGGTACATCAATCCGCCACATTCCGCATAGATCGGTAACCCGGCGGCAGAAGCCTCTTTGATGTCATTTCGCATCGACTTATTCGCTTCCAGTTCAGCCGCAAA
>JAUWBW010000197.1 GCA_030609665.1 Methanosarcinaceae archaeon
TCAAGTGCTCCGGCCGGGATTCGAACCCGAGTCACTGGCTCGAAAGGCCAGAATGATTGGCCGGACTACACTACCGGAGCACAATGAATATCGCAGTGAAGCGACCACAATAAGTCACACACAGTTATTAAGCTTTCGCCCGATATCAGGATTGATTGTCAAGATCAACTAAATGCAAGACCCAATCACCAAGTTTACCGCAGTATTCAGGCTGGCACGCATCCCTGCATCCTGCACATGGAGAGAACATATCCCCTGCCAGAAGTTCATCATACGATGGTTTTTCATCTTCAGCTACTTTTAATAAATATGTTCTTGCACCATTCGAAACAGCAGACTCACGAATAACAAGTCCATCTTTTACAAGTTTTGTTACAATCCTTGAGCATTTCCGGCTATCGATGTCCATCTCTTTCCAGAGTTCACTCTGGAAAACACCGTCTTTATGCTTGCGAATCGTATCTAACGTTAATTCATCCAGTTCCATGATAATTATTTCCACAACATCAAAAGTATCAATCTTCTACGGGGACTATAAGAATAATGTTGTTTCCACGCAAAACCACAGAGCCAAGAGAACGAAGCTTCTCACCATCTACGATCTCAACAGCATCCACAAGATGAAGATTTAGATAATCATCCACGCTCTGAAGAGTACCCTCAAGAATATGATGGTCTCCTTTCATCTCCACCTGAACCTTTGAACCGATCGCTTTTTGAACTTTTTTATTAGGGAACAAAATTATATCCTCACATTAAATTGTAAATTGTTAAACAACAGTAAAACGATAATAATTAGATACCAAGGGATTTTAAATGCACAATATCATATTTATGGTTAGCGATTTAATGGGCGCAGACCTACCAATTGACCTGTCCTTACCTCATATATAGCCCTGTATCTCAGAACTATCCTTTGAAGATTTGGCTTTTGGCTTTTCAGAAGCCGGTTGCATCTTGCTGATCGGACCAAACATATTCTCATAATCCAGAATATGCTGATTTAACCAGCGCGAAAGTTCAAGTGCAGCAAGAGGCGTCAATATCACTTCAGTCTCCACCCGTCTCTCAATGACATGTGAATCCGGTTGTTCACCAAATGCACGTGGAGAATCATTATAGAATCCAATCCTGAAATCGTACGGGCTGTGTCCACCTATAGCACCTATTGAATAAACCTGTTTGAAATCATCAGGTCTATAGAACTCGATCTTAACCTTTCTACTTCCTCTTAACTTATCGTCATTTTCAGCCATGTAAATATATCCTGTAAATTATCCTGTAACTTGTAATTAATAGTAAAGTTGTTCCAGACTCCTGATTCACTTGTAGTTTAACCACATCCCTTTAATATGTTTTGATGAAAAAGCCACAAGCTGCAAAATCCGGTTTAATTCCATCATCCCTCGACTGCCCTTTTCAGACGGTGGGCCCCCTTGGCGATATCCTTTTTAGAATAAGCCTTTGCAATCATCTCCACCGCATCAAGGTTTCGGATAACGCCATCCAGATAACCCAAAACATCACCACCGTATGCCGTGATCCCATACAGGTCTTCCAGTTTCCTCACAACTCCGGCAGGATCGTACCCATCAGCCCTGAGTTTTATCACCTTCGCCGAAAACTTGCGCTCCGGACAGCCGCAATATGGCGAATCCCTGCACGAACATGCCAAAAACTCGGACGCAAAATCGAATAACTGGTCCTGAAGCCTCATGTCAAGTTTAGAGATATTCTCACCCTCAAAAAGAATATCGATCGAAGCACCCTGAAACACCCTTGACGGCATATTGATATTCAAGGCAACCGAAATCTGCGGAGCATATTTGAAATATGCGGCATCAAAAAACTCAAGATTTGTCACAATATCCAACGGATCATTATCTGCCAAAACCGCACTCCGTATCAAGAACGCCTTTGATACAGACAGAAAATGCCTTGCTGCGATGCTGCCAAAACGTGTGAGTGAAATGTCATCACCATTTTGCCTGATCAACTTATACTTCTTCAACCGTGAAAACAGCGCATCCATTGCAAAATCACCAAGCATCAACCTGTGAATCGTCTCAAGATCCTTCCTCGAAGACGTAACCGCAGCCGATGCAAGTATTTCCTCCATCTGCTCATCCTCTCCGTACTTGATCTCAGTGTGCACCATCCTGCCTTTTAACAGGTTCACAGCAACCACTTCCTCGGATTCTGCCTGATCGGATGTGTATTTCTTGTTCGGCACAGCCAGCAGCACAGCAACACCCTTGTCATGATAATCAGGACGCCCCGCACGCCCCAACATTTGCAGGAACTCCTGCATCGATAGCCATGAGATTCCCATGGCAAGAGATTCAAAGATCACCTGCGATGACGGGAAATCAACACCAGCCGCAAGCGCGGCAGTTGTCACAACAACCGGTAACTTCCCTGTTGCAAATCTCCTTTCCACAGATTTTCGCTCATGCTGAGTAAGACCGGCATGGTATGGTGCTGATGGCATTGAAATCGATTCTGATATGCGGTGGCAATTGCGTCTGGAATTGGTAAAGACGATTGTCTGGCCCCTATGCCCTTTTGAAGATGTCTTGTTATATTCATCCCTTGCAAGTTTTGTAATAAGCCGTATCTTATCGTTTTCCTGACAGAACACAAGATGCCGATCGATCGGAACCGGACGATACTCATATTCGACAAGGGTGGCATCAAGTTTTTTGGCAAGAACCTCCGGTTTTGCCACTGTTGCAGAGAGATATATGAATTGGGCATCGGATGCAATATACTTCAGCCTCCCAATTACCCCATCCACCCTATGCCCCCGCTCAGGGTCTTCGAGCATGTGCACCTCATCAATGACAACCGTACCAACCTGACCAAGCAGGTCAGCATTGCTTGTACGCAGAATATAATCCAGTCCTTCGTAGGTGCCTATAATGATGTCAGAATCAAGTGTCCTGTTCATGGATGCCGTTTTTTTGGTCTTGATCCGGGCACTTCCGACACGTATGGATGTCTTTAACCCGATCTTGCCATATCGTTTTGTGAACTGGTCATACTTCTGGTTTGCCAAAGCCACCAGAGGAACCAGATACAGCATCTTCCCCTTGCCGCGCAGGATATTCTCAATTCCTGCCATCTCACCAATAAGTGTCTTACCGGTTGCGGTCACAGAAGTAACAAGCTGGGGTTTTCCATCCAACAGCCCTTTTTTGACTGAGAGAGACTGCACAGGCAACAAATGATCTGACTTTTCCAGCAGGATGGACTTGAATTTTTTTCTGATCGGAAGATCGGCGATCTTCGCTGTACTCTTAATAGGATTTGCTTTGACCGTGTCAAAACGGGTAAAATCAGAATCAAGTTTTTGCGGGTTTAGCATTCCCACAGTGCGATCAAGGTCTTTTGACCGTAGCATAAGTTCTTCCATGTGTGCAACTGCTTCGTCACCATAATTAGTCTGGGAATTTCGAAGTGCACGCATAAGTTCCTCTTTTGCGCATTCTTCACATATCAATTCCCTATGGTATTTTATTGACTTTTTGTTCACAAAATTGAATTTTCGCTTTATGAAGCAAAACCTGCAAACATT
>JAUWBW010000178.1 GCA_030609665.1 Methanosarcinaceae archaeon
GATATATCGCACAAGTCCGATGTGGGTGGTATACGATTAAATCTTCAAAACGCGGATGATGTTGAACGGGCGTATCATACTATGATGTCGGATGTCAGGCGATATATGCCGGATGCACACATAGCAGGTGTTCAGGTGCAGAAGATGGTTACAGGTGGCAAGGAAGTCATAATTGGGATGAATCGGGATGTTCAATTTGGTCCGCTTTTGATGTTCGGGCTTGGCGGAACGTATGTCGAGTTCTTGAAGGATGTGTCCTTTGCTGTGGCACCTATCAACAAGGACGATGCAAAGCACATGGTAGCATCCATCAAGACATATCCACTGCTTGCGGGTGTGCGGGGAGAGGAACCTTCGGATATCGATTCGATCGTTGATACTCTTACAAAGGTATCGCAGATGGTGGTTGATTTCCCACAGATACTTGAATTTGAGATCAATCCGCTGATGGTTTTGCCTGATGGTCAGGGGTGTGTTGCTATGGATATCAGGCTGACGCTGGGGGATGAATAGAAATGTTGAATAGGAACGAACCTAATTATATCATTCTAATGATTGAACTGATACGTAATCAGAATACTGGAGGGAGACTGTGGCATCTATATTGATAAGTTCATCTGAGAAATATTCCGGAAAGAGTGCTGTATGCATCGGGCTTGGGACGATACTGAAAAGAAAGGGATATACTGTTGGGTACATGAAACCGATCGGGAACCTGCTTGTCGATATAAATGGTGTGCTTGCAGACGAAGATGCAGAGGAGATGCGCAGGATATTCGGGCTGACTGACCCTATCAAAGATATTACTCCAATCCTTTTGACAGAGAATCTCACCCATGATGCGCTCGTGGGAGTTGAGAAGGAACTTGATAAGACATTGAATGATGCATATTCCAATGTTTCAAAGGGAAAAGACGTGGTGCTTATTGAAGGTGCCGGAGGCATTGGCGGCGGTGCGATGTATAATCTATCCGACCCGGAGGTTGCTTCAAAATTAAACACACATATTCTACTGATCACCAGATACGATTCTGTGTTTGCTGTTGACCGCATCCTTTGTGATTTTAAGACGATCGATGATCTGGACATGATCGCGGGAGTAATCTTGAATGAGGTGCCGGATAGTGAATATGAAAAGGTGACTGAACTTGTGGTTCCGTTTTTGGAAAACAGGGGCATTACCGTGTTTGGTGTTATTCCACAGGATGCGACTCTTCGTTCGGTGACTATATCCGATATAATCGAGGATCTGCATGGTGAAGTTCTTGCAGGTGCAGATCATCTTGATAATCTGGTCGAGCACTATTTTGTTGGGGCTATGGAAGTGAATTCCGCTATCAAATACTTCAGGCGTGCACCCAACAGTGCGGTTATTACGGGCGGAGACCGTTCCGACATCCAGTTGGCAGCCATCGAGGCAAAGGTGCGGTGTCTGATCCTGACAGGAAACTTACGTCCAAGTGAGGCTGTACTTGGTAGTGCGGAGCATGCGGATATTCCTGTCATACTTGTGCGGGGAGACACGATGGGCACGATCGAGAGAGTTGAACATCTGATCGGACGGGCGCGTATAAAGCAGGATATGAAACTTAACAGGATCGTGGAACTTATCGAGAACAACGTTGATGTCGATACAATTGCCAAAGCGATTGGATTGTGAACTTTTCCAAAATGAAAACCACATACATAAATATAATACCAAACAATATTGAGTAGATTTTGTAAGACAAGTTGTTCTGAGGGATATGTTGATTACCAAGGATTTTCTCACAATTGATGATTTTGACATAGATGATGCGACAATTCTTGTTCGTGTTGATTTGAATTCTCCTATGGACCCTGATGGCAATATTCTTGATGATATGAGGATAAGGAGTCATCTGGTCACATTAAAGGATCTTGAAAATGCGAAAGTTGTCTTGCTCGCTCACCAGAGCAGACCCGGAAAAAACGATTTCACTACTATGAGGGCACATGCTTTGCGCATGTCAGCTTATCTTGGACGTGAGGTCAGGTATGTTGATGATATTTTTGGATCGCATGCAAGGTCAAGCATATCGTCGATGAAGAAAGGGAATGTTATCCTTCTTGAAAATGTGAGGTTCTATTCAGAGGAGATGCTGAAAAGAACAGCATCAGAACACGCACAAACTCATATGGTTCAACAGCTTTCGCCGCTTTTTGACATATTTTTAAATGATGCATTTGCAGTGTCACACAGGGCACAGTTGTCGATACTTGGCTTTACCGAAACTCTTCCAAGCGGTGCGGGAAGGGTTATGGAAAAAGAGATAATCTCACTTGACAGGGGTGTTAAAGAAGGTGGAAGCCCGTGTATTTTTGTACTTGGTGGAGCTAAGGTGGATGATTCACTCAAGGTCGCTGAAAATGTGTTGTCAAATAGCAATGCGGATAGGGTGCTGCTGACTGGTATTGTTGGTAATGTGATGCTTGCGGCATCGGGTGTGGATATTGGTAAAATTAATATGGATTTTATTGAATCGCAAGGTTACCTTGATCTGATCGAGCAAGGAAAAGGTCTTATTGAGAAGTATAATGGGAAGATCGGGTTGCCGGTTGATGTCGCATTGAATGATAACGGCACACGAATTGAAGTACCTGTAAATGAACTTTCGAAAAATGATCTTCCTGTTAATGACATTGGGCTCGAAACAATTGTTGCGTTCGCGAAAGAGATCAAAAATGCAAAAACGGTTGTTTTGAACGGCCCTGCAGGCGTTTCCGAGATAGATGAATTTGCACTTGGTACACATGAGATTATCAGATCTGCAGCAAAGTCTGAGTTTTCCATTATTGGAGGTGGGCACATATCCGCAGAGGTCATTAATATGGGACTTGAGAACCAATTTTCTCATTTGAGTACCGGCGGTGGAGCGTGTATTGATTATCTTGCAGGGGAAAAACTTCCCGGCATTGAAGCATTGAAGTATGTTGCAGCACGACACAAAAAAATTCACCCTTCGGTCGAATTAACTCGCACTATATAATTCTATAAATTATATACTATGAAAAATCGCTACACTGATACTCTGGCAATGCATGTTACATAGCATTATATGAGAATGTGGGAAAATTATGATGCTTACAAATAATGATGGTGATATGGCAGTTCACCTGGCACGAAACACGATAGAAGTTTTTTTGGATAAGGGCACAGTTCCAAAATTATCTGATATTGACCTGTCTGATATTTTTAATGAAAAGCGCGGCGTGTTTGTCACACTTACAAAACAAGGTATACTGCGAGGTTGTATTGGTTATCCGTATCCTGATTCGCCACTTGGAAGTGCAATAATCGATTCTGCAATATCTGCAGCGACGAGAGATCCGAGATTTCCACCGGTTAATGTTTCTGAGATGGACGATATCGTAGTAGAGGTCACTGTTCTGACACAACCTGAACTCATCAATGTGCAGCCAAATGAACTGCCGGAGATAATCGAGATTGGCAAGCATGGTTTGATCGTTAAGGAAGGATATAATCAGGGATTGCTGCTTCCACAGGTAGCACCGGAAAACAATTTCGATGAGATTGAGTTCCTGGATCATACATGCTTGAAAGCCGGATTGCCTTCTGATGCATGGCGTAGGGGTGCGCAGGTGTATTGGTTTGAAGGCCAGATATTCAAGGAGAGCGTGCCGCGTGGGAATGTGATTGAAGAGATTTTAGGGGAATATTGACAAAAACCCGGCAAACAATCAGGGTTGTACAATCGTTTAAATATGAATGAATGGTTTACAAAGATTTAAATATGAGTATAACATGTAGTCATTTGCCAGAATGTGCATGGCAATCTACTAAAATGAGCGGGTAGGGGAGTGGGGATTTCCTTCACCTGTTTTTAGTAACAATTGGCTGGATTATCAGGGTATGCTGTAAACACAGGCATACAAATTCGATGCCATTGATGAAACTTAAAGCCAGAAGAGCTTCAAAACAACATCAACATTAAACTTTTTGACAGCCCAATCCCAAAAATCTTATATCATACGTTTACTATAATAACTCTAAAATTATAACGCAATAAGAGAAAATGCTCGCTGACGCTCGCA
>JAUWBW010000055.1 GCA_030609665.1 Methanosarcinaceae archaeon
GTTTGCGCTGTAATGGACACCATTCTGGATTTTGACTTCTACATTTTGCAGGTTCAGGGTTATCGGGGTGATGTTTTTTTGTTTTGCTGCGGCTATTAGGGCTGTGGCTGTCCAGTCGGATGGATTGGTTATTGCGATTCCAATATTTTGTGTTGTGGGTTCCATTCTGATCAGATACTTTTTTGATGACGATATCTTTGATTTATTCGGGGCTAAACAACACATTCAATGTTTAGACACTCAGCTGACTTTGTTAATAATATAAATCAGAACTAAGTTTTATTCTTGAAATTTGTCTGCAAAATAAGAAAATAGTCTAAATTTTACAAGGTATGTGTTTCTTAATTAACACCTTTAAAAATCACGATACTTTCTCTAAGTCTCCCCGAAGTTGCTTCACCATTGTTCCATTTGATTGCATTTTGATTTGAGTTTCTTAAATGTCTGGAAACTATCACTTCTTCTAAATTCCAGCCTATTTTTGAACCAATGTCTGCTAATATTAAGTCAACAGGTATTTCAACACCTGCATATGCAGACGTAGAGACAATTATCCATAATGACGCATCGTCATGCGCTTTATGCTTCAACTTTGTTAATAGGTTATCCATATCTTCAAAATATGCTTGCACCATTAACGGAATTTTGTTATTCCATAATAGCTCTTTTCTGTTTAATATTTCATTAATACAATTTTGATATAGAATGCCAAAATCGGTCTTGACAGGTTTTTTCCAATTAATCTGGACGTGTGAACGAATTGTTTTTAACCTTAAATCATTTAATTCTTTATTGTCATTTACAAACTTTCCCAAAAATAATTCTGGTCTATATATGTCAGTATAGTCAAAGGAATTAAGGTAAGGGGGAGATGTAATGCATAATTTAAATTTACGAGTTAAGTGGTTGTTAATTTTCTTTCTCACATCACCACCAACTAATTTTCCTTTATTCTTCAATCGATAAGTTTCGATATCTTCATGTATTACATCTATGTTTTTCAGAAAATCATCATGAAACATAGTTTTGTTGTATGAGATATCTTGCCAGTTTTTTTTGTATCTAAGACATTTTCCATCTTTTTTGGCATTCGAATTATTCATAACCGATGAGATCAGGCTTAATCTAAACAATTTTTTTATTTCCCTTGGCAAGTTTTCAGTTGCTTGCCATCCTCCCTCAAAAGATCTAATAACATCAATATTGAACAGCCACTTACTATTTTTATCATCTTCTGTAAATGTAGAGAACCCCTCAAGATTTGATTTCGCACCCTTATTTATACCATCTAAAACTGTACTTACATGGCTTTTTAAATGATCAGGATTGATTTTAGATTGCTTAGCGTTAGCAACAAATGCCAAAAATGGATTAACTTCAAATCCAATCGAGTTATAATTCAATGAACTTGCAACAAGTGGAACTGTTCCACTACCTGCAAAAGGATCAATTATTAGATCATCTTTTCCTAAATTCGCAGAATCGATCGCTTCCTCGACTACGAGTGGTGAAAAACCTTCCTTAAAGTGGTACCATCGATGTCTTGGTAGAACTTTTGAATGATCAAAATTCGAATAATCTTTATTCGTAAATTTGTCATGTTTGTTGAATAATGTATCTAATTGCATATTGGCCTAGCAAACATTCTAATCGGTTTTTCAAAGTTTTTAATAGTTTCAAAATGTTTGTTTTCATCTGGAATGTCTAATTCTTTATTTTGATAGTGTAATCCATCAGAGCAACTAATTTCTGTTGTATCAGCACCTGCTCTTCTTCTGCGACCATCAATGACTACTAAATATCCTTTTGTGATACAAGTGGGTGTATCCTGACCATCTAAATCTAGATATTCTTTTAATTGTTTCATTCCATTACAGGCTCTTGATCTGCCATATTCTGTCGAAGACTCTCCGTCATCCTTTTTTGATTTTCCTAACCATTTCAACTCAATCAATGCTGCCCGATTTGCTTCTTTCCAATATATCCTGATATCAACGGGTTTTCTTGCTCCTAAAGTATACTCGCGAACCGCATCAACACCTCTTAAGGAACTGCTCAAAAATTCTTTCAATGATTTTTGAATAGTTTCTTCTGGTTTATTTTTTAAAAAAATCCGATTTCCATCATGCCAACATGTTTTTAAGATTTCGCAGGAGGAGTATAATACTTTATTTATTTTATAATCATTAAGCGCTTCACTTAAGTAATGATAATGAAGAGCGTATATGCTTGAACAATTAAAATTATTAGATATGTCGATTTTTCTGTCGTTAGCATAAAAATATTCGGATTCATTTTCATAGCAATAAAATAATGCATTATTATTTTTAAATAAATCAGTTATATCAACATTTTCCCACAACAAAAGTTCATCGTCACTGGTAATTTGCAACACAATGATTCCGGATGATTTACCTATTAAAAAATTCTTATCAAATATTTTGGTCGCAATATTCTTATTCAAAATTTGTGTATCATCAAGCATTGTATATACTATCAACTTGCCATCAAAATGACTTGGTTCTAAATATCTGTATATGACTTGAACAGTTTTAATTAGTTCTGAGGCGAGCAAACTAATTGAAGGACTATTGTCAAATGCTTGGGATATTTGCATGATGTAAGTTTCTTTTCTAATGTTATCAACAAGGGTTTGATCAGACATATTCACTCTCTGGATTTTACTAACTTTTCGTTTTCATTAATATAATTCACCCAAGTGACCGCAGGAATAATCAAATCATCACTTGGAACACCAACAGCTTTACTAATTTCATGAAATTTTTGATAAGCATCTGGTGTATTAAGCCATCTCTCCCCTTTGATTCGTTTATTTTTATCAATTTCGGGGTCATTCAATAATGCTCGAATTGTTTGAGAATAAGGAACTAAAATATTAGTTGTACAAGCTGCATTTAAACAGTCTTCGCGTGTACTTAAAGTAGCTAATTTTTTAAATTTATTGAATTCATCAGTTCCACGAGATGTAATTAAATAAAAGCATCCACGTTTATCGAAAAGGCCATTTTGTATATGACGTTTTATTGCGAAGTTTAATTCATCAGAAAATGGGTAACCATTTTCACCCATAATAAACCTGTACTTCCAATCGGTTATACTATTACCATTGTATAAAAACAAAATACATGAAAAATAAGAAAAAAGGTGAAGCTCTTCTAACTTGAAACCGTCTAATATATCATCTAACTTATGAGCCAAAGATAAGCTATCATAGAAAGTTTCTGGCTTAACTTGTACACTATCCATTTTTACCCTCATTTAAAGCTATTTCAATATTGTTATAGACTTGTTCAAAAAGGTTTTCACCTTCTTGTTGAATAATTGATAAATCAGTCCAATCAAGCATTCTCTTAAACAGCATTTTTTCAACTCCGCATTTTTTTGCTAATGATATCAGTAGTTGTGATGCATTAATGTTGGCAGTCATTAAGATATTCTGATTATAATCTTTTACAAAATTTGCAAACATCTCACCCACTCTACTTTCATAAGCAATATCTAAAGAACCCTCTGGAGTGTCAATAAGCATTGTAGTTTCATTGGATTGTTTTGATAAGTATATAGCCAATGACATTCTTAAAGCAATATCTAAGAAAAATCTTTGACTTTCAGACAAATGGAAACTCTCTGTTCTTGCACTATTTTTTAAGTCAAGCACTAATTTCAGATTTCGCTTTTCGTTCAAAATACGAATATTTAGATCAAGACCAATAAAACTATTTGCTAACTTTTGAAAGATTGGAACGAAATCAACTTCTGCTTCTTTATATACATTTTCAGTTTTAGCCTGCAACGATTCATGTTCTGGTCGTAATTTATCCCGTGCTTTGTATTTTTCTTTGGCGATTCGATCAAATTCATAGAATTGTTCTTTATACTGTTTAATTATAAAATCAATACTTCCAGTTTTTGTGCTTTTCAATAGAGTGGAAGGATTGCTTTCTTCAAACAAAGTTTTCTCTTTATCAATTTCAATAAACTCATATTCTACTTTTTCTAACTCAAGCTTTTTACCTGAAGATTCTAATGTAATATTTTCAAGTTCACGTTTACTTTTTGATATTTTTTCATCATTATTTTCAATTTGCAACAATAATTCACTTTGTTCCTGCTCTTTGTTGTCACTAATTTTTGTATTGCATAACGGACAGTTTTCTTTATACAAACTATTTTTAATTGATTCTATTACTTGCTCACTTTTTGCACCACAAATCATACATTCATTTTTAGAAATAGACATTTTTACATAAGCATTGTTTAATAATTTAGAACGAGGTTCAGAATATATTGAGAATAATTTTGTATGTTTTAATCGCAAATGCATAATTTCGGAATTTAAGAAACTTTGCCTTTTTAACAATGTATCATATTCGAATTTCACATTATTAAATTCATTTTTAATATCGGCGTGTTTTTTAAGCAATTCATCATAATCCATTCCAATGTCTTCTTCTTCTTGATTTGTATCTCCCTCTTGAGTTTCAATAAGATTTTCTATTTTATTGAGTATTTGTGTTGCCTGCCATCTGCTATTTCTACCGTCGGATTCAAGTTTTTCCATTTTTCGCTTAATACCAATAAGCTTTTCCGTATCTTTTATGCTAGTATTGAAAGCAATCGAAAGAGTGTGAGATGAAGCACGTTTATCCCAAAATATCATTCTTCGATTTTCATCAAAGGTTAGAACATAAAGCTGCAAAAACATGAAATATTCAAAATTGTTTATACCAATATCTTTTGCAATCTCAGTTTCATATTTCCTTTTTAATTCCTTTGGTGTATGATTCTCTGTAGATATTAATGAGATTTTTTTCTTATTATCCATCTTGAATATTTCTAAATATCTAAGAGAATCAATTTCGAAAAATCCACGTATAAATTTATAATATTTATTATTAATTTTAAGAGATATTTCAATTTCAGCATTTTCTTTATCTTTTTCAACAATCCTACCGTTGAAATATCTGCTAGTAAATCTCTGATTCTCTTTAACGATTTCTTCAGGAGATAAAACTTGTTTATCTGGCGCAAGAACTATCCCGGTAAGACCATAATTTAAAGCGTTGAGGAAAGTCGTTTTACCTAGCCCATTAGCTCCAGCTAAACAATAAACTCCTTCATCGATTTTCTCGTTAACTTCATAAACATTCCCGTTTTTAGAGAAAAGTGAAAAATTTCTAATTATTATATTTTCGATTTTAGGAAAGTTGTATTTACTCATATTTTTCGATCAACCTATATTCGCTATTGATGACATTCTTATTTAAAAATCATTCGATTATATAAAATTTATTCGTAACAAGCAAATTCCAATAATATTTTACATACAATGTCGAGTTCACCAGAATTTTGGAGCGACAGCGGAAAAATTTCAGATGCAACGATTTGTTAGAAAACATCTTCCAACATACTTCTGCCACAGTTGGTTACTTCAATTAAATCAATTTTGAGAAATTATTCCGTGGCAATCCATAAGCAGCCGATCTTTAGAATAATGCACACTGACATTGTGTTCTTTCAGTTCCTTGAACAACTCATGTCGCGATAAGCCAGTAACCTCTGCCATTCTGCCAATTGATATTCTCCCCTTCTTATATTGCTCAACAGCGTGTTCTATCTTTGTTTGCTTTAAGCCTTTGTTCAATAGATCGCGTAAAAGGGTTGAGCGTTTCACATGCTTGTCTGTTGCAAGAGCATCGATCTCTTTGAGTACATTTGGCGCAATCCGCAATGATAGTACATTAAATGTCATATATTCTAATAGAATACAATTGTATTATAAGATTTCTTTTTTGTTAGTGTCTGTCACGACAAATAGATCAAATTTGAACAAACTTAAATTATCCGATGCGCTCTAACTCCCGCACGCTCCATCAAACACGCAGCAATATCGATCACTTCCCCCACAGCATCGATCACCACTCCGTCTGCAGTAGCCACAACAACCCCCGCGCCCGCGTTCTTGAGATCAAAGTCTACATGACGGGATGTACGCGCGCTACCATTTAGCGAATATTCAGAGAGCCTGTTGTCAATATAGCGTGCAAGTTGCCCGCTTTTGCTCATCTGCGTATCCAGTAGAATGTTAACAGATATTACGCTGTATTCAGAGAGGAACGAGAGCATCTTATCAACTGCTTTGTAAGTAGCATCCGTATTGTTGTAGTTCCTAAAAACTCCTCTTGTGTCCCGAATAAACCCGTCATCCCCAAGCCAGAGTTTTTCATCTTTTAGCATACTTTCGACGGTTATCAGTACGTTATAGCCATCGATCAGCACATCACGCCCATTAATGTCTGCACATGCAAGCCGTTTTTTCCTGCGCGCCGCTGCGACCTCTGGAGGTCGTACGACCCTTACAAGTATGTGCCTTTCGCTTTCAGCCAGACGATAATGATCACTAACAAAACGTATTGCTGCGCTTATCGAATATCCGCGTGCAAGAAGATATCGAATATCATGGGCTGGTTCGGTGAGTTTTTTGTTTAAGGTATTGGTGGAATTAAGCATTGAAAATAGTTTGATGCCAGTAAGATTTATACATGTCGCACACCAAATTGTGACGCATCCGGATTATAATTATCGTGTCAATCCTGTCAAATAAGATTTTTTTGATTCTTATTTTGCTGAGCTCAGTCATCGTTTTTTGCTAATATACCCATAAGCCATTGCCATCATCCCTACAGCAGCTATCAGCTCATCGATCATGCTCGCAAGAATCACAACTCACAAACTTCGCTCTTCCTCAACCAGTCAATATCGGACTGATACAACTCACGCAGATCCCGCAACCCAAGTTTCAGCATAGCCACACGGCTCACACCCAATCCCCATGCTAGAACAGGATGTTTGATACCAAGAGGCTCAGTGACTTCTTTTCTGAACACGCCCGCACCGCCAAGTTCTACCCAGCCCATACCTTCGACATAGACCTCAGGTTCGACACTTGGTTCAGTGTACGGGAAATAACCCGGGCGGAACCGAACATCCTCAAATCCCATTCTGTGATAGAACTCAGCAAGGCATCCGAGCAGGTTTGCAAATGACATGTTCTCATCCATGACAACACCCTCAAGTTGCTCGAACTCAGGAGTATGTGTCGGGTCAATGGTCTCGCGGCGATATGCCCTGTCAATACAGAATGCCTTAACAGGAGCCTCTGGATTATCTGCAAGATACTTGATGGTAACCGCAGTTGTGTGGGTTCGTAACACATTCCGGCTGGCAATATCCTCACTCCACTTTCCGCCCCATCCGGTCGAATCGGTGTCGCCGCCATGCTCATGCATTGCGCGCACATTGTCAGTATAATCAGAAGGTAGTTCGGATGTAGATGAAAGATGGAACGTATCCTGCATCTCACGCGCGGGATGATCCTGCGGCTGGAAAAGTGCATCAAAGTTCCAGAATGAACTCTGCACAATATCGCCTTTGATCTCAGTGAATCCCATCTCAAGGAAGATCTGGCGCATCTGGTCGATCAAGCGCTGGTATGGGTGTATCTTTGCACCATACACCTGTTTTGGCTTTGTGTTAATATTGTATGGGCGGAAATTCGTATTTTTCCATTCGCCGCTTTTCAGCAGTTCAGATGTAATCTGGGTAACCTCTTCCTCAATAACGATTCCCTCAGCCACCAATGCTTTTCCTGCATCTGTGATAGTGATAAGCCTGTGTTTTTCCTCATGTTTGGACACAAGTTTTCGTTTGATAAGATCAGTTACGACTTTCAGATCATCACCCAGTTCATCAATGGTCTGTGCATGGTCCTTGAATATTTCAAGCACAACCTCATCATCACCCGTATCCGAATTACCGGTAGGAACGATCATTCCCTTGTCAATAGTTGCCCAACCTTTGCGGCGAAGCCATCCTGTTGCGATTCCGACCATCTTTGGAGACAAGCGCTGTTTGAGGTCATCAATGGAAGTTGGTTCCGATATCGCATCGATTATCTGGCGCTCGGGTAATCCGTCCTTTGCATATTCGATACCTTCTGCTGCCAGCATATATGTTTCAATTAATTCCTCATCAACGCTTGCAAGTTCCATCTCAGTCAGCAAATATGCAGACTGCATGGCTGTCTCTATCTTTAAAAGTGATTCCTTTGCAAGTTCCTGCGGAGTTGCGGATGATGATAGTTCATCCAGTGCAAGCAATACGTTTTTGTCATTGGTTGTGAGGTTATACTGAGCGCCCATAATAATTACACCTGTGTTGTATTGTGAATATACCTATGCCTTATGATGTATAATTGTATCATTATCAAATTATCTAATCAATTTCCATTGGATCAATAATACCTATAATCCATATTCATCCAGTCTGTCCCGTGCGAGTTCACGCAATTCCTGATGTTCGGTCAGGAAATCAGACATGAGTTCAGCAGCGAGTGATTTACAACTGCCACACATGCGACTGCCGTTGACACATTCCGAATGGAGTTCCATGAGTTCATTGTCATCATCTATCAAATGGAACAGAAGCAGTTCATACACGGAACATTTTTCAGGTTCGCCGCCAAGTTTTTTCTGTTCATCAAGTGTAACACGACCGCCGGTCTTTGCACGTTTTACCTTCTTTGCGGCTTCTTTTGGGTCATCTGTAAGAGCAATGTGACTTTCAGGGATACTGCTTGACATCTTGCCACCCTGAAGCCCTGACATGAACCTGTGATATGTAGCCGCAGTCGGCATGAAACCATATCCTCCAAAGTCCAGTTCCACCTGACGAACAGCATCGATTATCGCAGGGAAATCGTCAGTACCGAATATATCAACATGACCTTCAAAGAGTTTGGCATCACCAGTTACGCGCTCTGCAACCTCTGCAAGTGCACCTTCCGGTGCAGCTTTGCCGCGAACGCTGATGTATTGGTTGTCTTTATTGTCCTCGCGCCCCTCGATCCTGAACATGTTCATCTTATGACCAAGTCCGCGTGTCAAACGGATATGCGGATCCTGATCTGCGCCAACTGGAATAACTGTGGGTTTTGGTCCCCCGAATTCTGACAATTGTGGCTGCAGAATGTCCGCGCTCTGTGTCAGCGCACTGATCATGTGGGATATGTTTGTCTCTCCGCTAAAACCGTATATTGCGCTGAGTTCTGAAAAGTTCGCCTTGATACCAAGTTCGAATGCGAGATCCTTTACGCTGCTTGATTCCGACTGGAAATATATCAGTCCATCGGGTTCAAATCCAAGCGCTATCAAACTCAGGATGTATTCATTGATACCTAACTCACGGCATTTTTCCCAGGACATGCCGCGAACCGAATGTGATTCCCGATCTGCAATGCCCACAAATGCATTGCCACCCATCTGCTGGTGCCAGATAATCTCTTCCATCACCATCTTGCCTCCAAGATGTACTTTTCCTGATGGCATGAATCCGCTCATGACTGAAAATGGTTTACCGTTTTTCATCGCATCTGTGATAAGGTCGTAACTCCGATGACCGAATATCACGTTTCTTCGCATATACTTGTGAGGTTTGGCAATGTCGGGAATTAGGACATCAAATGGCAGTATTCCGAATTCATCGAACAATTTGGAATAATCATCTATATTCACTGCGCCCCATGGGTCAAGTTTCACATTCATACGGTTCCTCTATTACTTTTATTTATATAAAATATACAACTAAAATCAACTGTAAAAACACGTAAATGTATGTAAATGTTCGTATGTGTCGCCATTAAGCGAAACTTGAAATACGATTATAGACAATAGTTTATTATCTGCATATTATTCAATAGTAAGGAGGGTTTTATTGTGCC
>JAUWBW010000198.1 GCA_030609665.1 Methanosarcinaceae archaeon
TCCCATATTTTGATATGACCTGCGCTGTTCGTTGCACTTTCAAGACCGTTTGCGATCCGATTCAAAGCGGATGTGATATCTTTGAGTGGAGTTGCGGTTTGTTCATACCAGTGTTCTTGATACAACCGTATTTGATAGTTCCATTCAATTGATTGATGGTTGATTGCAATTCCGAGTTTGTCTTTTACGGTTTGGTTTGTACATGCATCGAATTCGTTCCGCATGCGGAGTAGTTCATATTCAAGGTTTCGAATGGTTTTCGATGTGGTGGTCATTGGTTTAGTCCTCTTTCGTTAGTTCTACAAGCTTGAATCGAGTGCTTGGTTTACCAGCTGATTTTTCTGATCGGAATCCAAGTAAGAAATTAAGATCTTCATTTCCAGCAATTGCTCCGTTCAGTGCGTCATCATTCCATTTAACAGCGCCCTCGCGACCGTTAACAAAAGTGCATGTTCCGTAAATAGTTGAGCATGACTTTTTGTTCTCAATTACCATTTCTTTGATATCTTGCGTGAGAACATCGATTGCTTCGGTATGAGTTGTGGTTTCATTTGCTTTTGTATCTTCCAGTTCTTTGCGCTGTGTCATCAGTGCTTCAATCATCTGGTCGATTTCATCATCGATTTCTTTGATTTGATGATCGAATGGCTGTTCAATTTCGGCAATGGTTCTTCGGTGTTCATCCAATTGCTGAAATGCTGTTTCGACGTCGGTTTCTGTTGAGGGGTGTTTTAAATCTGTTGTCATGTTTGTTTCTCCATTATATTTCAGTACCCATTTCACTTGAATCGTAGCAACCACCCAAGTCGGATGGGAATGCCTCGCGCAGAGCTTGTACTAAAGCAACCTTACGAATCATGGTGGCTGGGATTTTTGCCCATGAGGATTTTCCGGTGCTGTATTCTTTCATTGATACTCGTGCTGTTACGGGGTATGTATGGTCCTTGCGGTATACTTTTGCCCATCCGCCGAGTAGTTTTTCGTTACCGTGGTAGAAGGTGCCGTGTCTATCATCGTCACAAATCACATAAGTTCCGTGTTTGTCTTCAATTGATACAATTATACCGGCTTCAAATCCATCGAAGTTCGGATTGTCTTCTGCGCGTCGTGTGAATGCATCTTTACCAACTACGATTGTTGCAGGACCGTTTCCATATTTGAGAAGGTATGCTTCATTCGTGAACGGATTGAGATTTCTTGCTTTACACAACTGCATGAAAGTAAATGCTTCTTTATCAGTTGCAGTTGGACAAATATACTTCTTGATTGTTTTGATATCAATTGGTGGATTGTGTTGCGGGATTGCACTTTGCACCGTTGCGGCAACGGGTTTTGGTACATGAATGGTCGGTACATCACTGGTTGCAATACTAGTATCGACTTGTTCCTGTTCAGGGAACCAACCGCTTACATTGATTTCACCGGCGGCAATCTTTTCACTGCATTCAGTACATACCATATGCTGGACAGGCACCCCGACTGGAATGGCAAGGGATGGCGCCATGCTTGTTCCACAAAATTCGCATGCAACGAACAGGGGCGCTACGGTCTTCGCGGTTTTGAGTTGCTTGAATGCGGCGATAGTCTTTTTATTTACTGCATCGTTTGGATCTTCGACATGTTCAAGCTTGTCGAATCTGAATACTTCCGGTACGTCGGATTCGGATAAAACAACTCCGTACTTGTTTTTACCGTCGATCTTGTACCACAAATTCTCTATTTTAGTATGTTTCATGTAATCCAAAGTTGTTAAAACTTCTTCATACGGTTTTAATTCTGTCATTCTGATTTCTTCTCCTTTTAATTCTGTTCAGTTGTGTCGTGACCGTACTCAATTTCCGGTCAAGTTTCCTTGCTATTTCTGCTGGTTTCATATTTTGTTCGATTAGAAGATACATCATCGATGCTTCAATGTATGTTAAGTCACGATTCTTTTTCCAATATTGCCGGGGCAAATTGAAATCGACGTATCCTCTACGGGGTCTAGTCATTTTGAATTATATCCTCCGTGCTGTGTAGCTGTATTGTTTGCCTCGCCGATCTCCTTTCATAACGACATATTTATCGATTTCAATATTCGGGGATCTGGCAAGCTGGACATTCAACCACTTGGTTAATTTTCGTTCTTCTGGGGTATTGTCGGTGAAAACATTATGAGACGTGAAACTGATTTCTTGACTCGTTTGCAATCGCTCTTCTAAATACGATGCAATTTGTTCAATTGCATCTTCGGAAATTGAAGACGTTCGCAAAATCCATTCAAGCTCAATACGAATATCTTGATCGCATCCTTTATTTTGAGTACGAATACGCAAAACACTTGCATTTAATTCTTGTCCGATTCGAGCACGTTTAATTGCTTTCGTTGCAGGACTTGTGCGAATTACATGTTTATGTTTTTCTATCCGTCCAGTTTGTTCCAATACGGTTTTCATTTTACCTCTGCTACT
Organism: Methanosarcinaceae archaeon; assembly: GCA_030609665.1. GTDB lineage: Archaea > Halobacteriota > Methanosarcinia > Methanosarcinales > Methanosarcinaceae > Methanovorans. Next base: position 2,451 of record JAUWBW010000198.1, read on the forward strand.
ACTAAGTAGTTGTTTGTATAAAAGGATGTTGGGTACGTTCGTGACCGAAGCGCATCCATATGTTACATGGTGTTCATTTCATGATTTGGTAATAGTATGTCTTTTGTATGATTACTTCAATTCCTTCACACCCACCACGTGTCCATTCATGGTTGGGGTCGAGTTCATCAAGGTGATTTGGCAACCATACGATTTTTACACTGTCTATTTCAGTGGATTGGTTCAAGATATCAAGTTCATCCAATGCTGCAACGGATGGACAACTTCGTCTTTCGGGCGTGATGGTTTCGTCATAATCCATTTCGTACATCGTGCCAAGGATGAGTCTTCCGATTTCGAGTGCATATTGTTTGTGACACGAATGTCCGGCTGCAACACCGCGTTTCAAATGTGCGCTTCCATGTGTTTTGATCCATGCAAATTTCTTTTCATCACGCTGCTTATTAGCAAGTGATATTGCTGCGTGTCGTTCATTTTCGGCTTTGTCCTTGATTGCACGCTGTTCGATTTGTTTCACCGTGTACACTTTGTATGCGGCTTTTCTGTTGATTTCAGCTTCCTCCGCGAGTTTTCTTGCTTCAGGGATTCTGTTTATTAGCGAACGAACTTCATCCAACATTCCATTTATATTGATGGATGTTGAATATGGTTTTTGTTTTGCAAGTTCGATTGCTTTTTTGGGGATGGAATAACACGTAAATGAATATGTAACGGGGGAATTGTCAACAGTTCCATTTTCATGAATTCTTCCATTCAGTATAATTTCACCAGATTTGTTTAGGTCTGGAACTTCTATAGAGTTCCCAAATCGAAATTCGTGTTCTTTTGTTAATTCGATGAGTCCATGTGCTTTTTGTTCATCGAATAGTAATGTCAATTTACCATGTTCATGTTCGATTCCGTCAGCATGCATCGTTGAATGGATGCGATCTGACATATTCCAATTAATTTTCTGTTCTTTTAACATATTAACCTCTCCAAAATTGAAGATTTTCTGATTCTAATCAATTGATTAGAAAATTAAAAACAACTCAAGGTTCGAAAGCGGAATATTTCTTCATACTCGGGCAGCCTTCGCCTGCCCGAGTGGGAAGGATTATTCGC
>JAUWBW010000228.1 GCA_030609665.1 Methanosarcinaceae archaeon
TTCGGGCTACGAACCCGACGTAATAATAGCACTAGCGCGCGGCGGATGGTTTGCCGGACGTGTCATGTGTGACTTCCTCGGACTTGACGACCTTACAAGTCTCAAGATAGAACACTACATCGGAACAGCAGTCACAGGAGATGAACCCGTCATAAAGTATCCGCTTGCGGATGCCGCCGCGACCGGAAAGAATGTACTCATCGTAGATGACATAGCCGACACAGGCAAAAGCATGATACATGCAAAAGAATACGTGCTAAAGCAAAATCCAAAAGAGGTTAGGACAGCGACACTCCAATACCTTTACACATCCGAAATGGACCCCGACTACTGCGGCGAACGCGTCGAGGACTGGGCATGGATCGTATACCCATGGAACTTCATTGAAGACATGATGGACATCATCTCAAGCCTCATGGTAAAAGAGAAAAAAGACACATGGGACATCCCTGCCATAAAACATGGTCTGTACACATACCACTCACTCGACCCCATCTCATTTGAGATCGCACAACCCGGGCGCATGATAGAAGTGCTTGACGAGATGGAGCGCACCGGTAAAGTCACATCAATGGTAAAAGACGGCAAAAAATTATGGAAACTTGCATAACCCCCGGGGAATCTGAATGAACGAAAATGTAGACATTGCAATAATTGGTGGTAGTGGAATATATGATGTAAGCCTTCTCGATAACGTAAGAGAAGTGAATGTTGACACACCATTTGGACCACCGTCCGACAATATCACGATCGGTGAACACGGCGACAAAACCATTTGCTTCCTCCCGAGGCATGGTGTCGGTCACAGGATATACCCTTCCCTATTAAACTCACGGGCAAACATCTTTGCACTCAAGAAACTTGGTGTCAAACGTATAATCGCAGCATCGGCGGTCGGCAGTTTGAAACAGGAACTCGCACCTCTGGACATCGTCATCCCGGACCAGATATACGACCACACAAAATCAAGAGCAAGCACATTCTTTGAAGACGGCATAGTAGTACACATGGGTTTTGCCGACCCGTTCTGCCCTGACCTGTCAAAGACCATACTTGACATCACGAAAGAAAAAGGCTACAACGTCCACAATGGCGGAACGTACGTATGCATAGAAGGTCCCCAATTCTCAACACGGGCGGAATCGCGCGTGTATCAATCACTTGGTTTTGATATCATCGGCATGACCGCCATACCCGAAGCGAAACTCGCACGCGAAGCAGAAATGTGCTACTCCATGATCGCCACGGTCACAGATTATGATGTATGGCATGAAGAAGACGTAACCATTGAGAAGGTTATTGAAAATGCGATGAAGAACGAAGCAGCTGTCAAAGACATCATAACGGCTACGATCGAGAAGGTGTCACCAGCGCAGGATTGCATGTGCAAAGATGCACTAGCGGGTGCCATCACAACAGTGCAGAGCATGATCCCTTATGAGACAAAGCAGAGACTTGACCCACTTATCGGCAAGTATCTGGTCGATTGAACAAAGACCGTCCTGGAATCGTAAATGCTTAAATACACCACAGTCCATATTAAAGGTCGGTGAATCGATGCCACACAAATGTACCAGATGTGAAAGCGTTTTTGAAGACGGAGCTGCCGTAATATTGGACGGCTGCCCAAACTGCGGTTGGAACAAGTTCCTTTATGTCGGTAGCATGGAGCCTGCTTCCCCAGCCAAGGATGATGACTCAAAAGATACTGATATTTCCGAAATTATCGATGAAACCAAAAAAACCACAGAGGATGCAGCAGCATCCGGGCACGAACCTGCTGAAAAATTCATTCGGGAAATTGATGAGATACTCGGAATAGAGCATCAGGAACGCAGTGTAGTAGAAGATGATGGCGAGCGCGTAGAATCCGTCCGGATCCTTGGTCCCGGCTCCTATGAACTGAATCTTGATTCACTTCTTGAACGGAAGGAGATCGTGATGGCGATCAAGCAGGATGGAACGTATGCTGTAGACTTGCCTTCGGTGTTTAAGAAAGATAAGAAGGATAAGTGATTTTGCAGTTTACTGCATGTCATTCATCAACAATTGCAAGCATTCCGCCTACTTTATTCTAATTCGGTAAAATTGCGATCCAATCTCATGGAGTCGTTTTATGGATAAGTTTTCAGAATACAAACGTTTCTGGGAAATTGACCTCCTGCGCGGAATTGCGATACTCCTAATGATCCTTTTCCATGCCTTGTATGACTTCAATTACTTCGGAGGCTATAACTTCGATCTCAATTCAGGCCTATGGTCCTATGTAGGGCGCGCATCTGCCATGATGTTCATTTTTGTGGTCGGAATATCCCTGACCCTCAGCTACTCAAGAGCAATTGAAATGAATATGTCAAAACCGAAGATGTACAAAAAATACATCAAAAGAGGCGCCCGGATATTTTCATGGGGGCTTGCCATAACCCTCATCACATGGCTATTTTTGAAAGATGGCGTTGTTGTTTTTGGAATACTTCACTTCATCGGGCTTTCGGTCATACTGGCATATCCATTTTTGGGACTACGCACCTACAACCTGCTGCTAGGTGCAGGCATCATACTTACAGGGTTGTATTTAGGCGACCTTGTTTTTGACTTTCCCTGGTTGTTATGGCTTGGACTAAAACCACATAGCTTCTATACTCTCGACTATTTCCCGATCCTTCCATGGTTTGGCATAACCCTGATCGGCATATTTGCCGGCAATTCATTGTACCCATATCACACGCGCAAATTTGATCTCAAAGACCGCACCGGATCTTTATTGATACAGTTGTTCTGCATGCTTGGCAGAAGATCATTGCTGATATACCTCATCCATCAACCGATATTGATCGCTTTGCTCTACCTTCTGGGTTTTGTGGATATTGG
>JAUWBW010000101.1 GCA_030609665.1 Methanosarcinaceae archaeon
ACAGTACTATATAAAAATTATCGGAGAGTTTTAATGACGGTTCCAAAAGAATATATTCCCCATGAGATCGAACCAAAATGGCAGAGTGCATGGGACATGTCCATGTACCATTTTAACTGGGAGGACAACACTCGTCCCCAGTATATAATCGACACTCCGCCACCGTATCCAACAGGCAATTTCCATATAGGGAATTCAATGAACTGGTGCTACATCGATTTTGTTGCACGATACAAACGTATGCGCGGCTTTAACGTCATGTTCCCACAGGGTTGGGATTGCCATGGTCTTCCCACTGAAGTAAAGGTCGAGGAAACTCACGGCATCACCAAAAACCAGGTTCCAAGAATGGAATTTAGGAAAATGTGCGAGGAACTCACAAAAACCAATATTAAGAAGATGCGCAAAACCATGATGAATCTCGGTTTTTCAATAGACTGGAGCAACGAATTCATCACAATGGATCCTGCGTATTATGTGAAGACCCAGAAATCGTTTGTAAAGATGTTCGAAATGAAACGCGTATATCAGGATGAACATCCTGTAAACTGGTGTCCCAGATGTGAAACTGCTATTGCTTTTGCAGAGGTTGAATATGATTCAAGGGAAACCCAGTTGAATTTCCTGCATTTTGATAAACTCGAAATTGCAACAACAAGACCGGAACTGCTTGCAGCATGTGTAGCAGTAGCGATCAATCCTGATGATGAACGTTACAATGAGTCTATAGGTACAAATGTAAAGGTCCCACTGTTTGAGTATGAAGTTCCTGTTATCGGAGACAATGAAGTAGACTCATCATTTGGTACCGGAGTTGTCATGATATGCACATTTGGTGACAAGCAGGATGTGCGCTGGTGGATCGAGCATAACCTTCCGCTTAGAAAAGCCATCGACAAGACCGGTAATATGACCTCAATTGCCGGAAAATACGAGGGCATGACAATTGCGGAATGTAAAAAAGCAATCACTGAAGACCTTAAGAGTGAAGGATATCTCTACGACCAAAAACCACTCGAACAGAATGTAGGAATGTGCTGGAGATGCAAGACCGCTATTGAGATCCTGTCCGAGCGCCAGTGGTTTGCAAAGATAGATCGCGATGAGATATTAAATACAGCTGATGAGATCGAATGGCTACCTGAGTACATGAAGATCAGGCTCGTGAACTGGACTAAGACAATGGAATGGGATTGGTGTATCTCACGCCAGAGATTATTTGCGACTCCCATACCTGTCTGGTATTGCAAGGATTGCGGCAAGGTCATGGTTGCAAAAGAAGAATGGCTTCCGCTTGACCCGACGCAGGACAGTCCAAAGGAAGCATGTGAATGCGGCTCCACCGAATTTAATCCTGAAGAGGATGTCCTTGACACATGGATGGATTCATCAATTACAGCGCTGCACGTTTCAGGCTGGTTGACAGACCATGAATTGCGGCTTCCTGCTCAACTTCGTCCGCAGGGACACGATATCATACGCACGTGGTCATTCTACACGATACTTCGTTCAATGGCACTCACAGGTAAGCGACCATGGGATTCCATACTAATCAATGGTATGGTTCTTGGTGAAGACGGTCACAAGATGAGCAAGTCACTTGGAAACATCATCTCGCCTGAAACAGTCATTGAAGATTACAGTGCAGATGCGTTCAGGCAGTGGGCTGCTGTTGGCGGTTCCACAGGGTCTGACATTATGTTCAGGTGGAAAGATGTGGTTTCTGCTTCAAGGTTCTTGCACAAGATGTGGAGCATCTACAGGTTTTCGTTGTCACATCTTGAGGACTATGAACCAAAACAACTTTCTGCTGACGAATTGGATTTACCGATTATCGATCGATGGCTTCTCAGCAAGTTGAACACGCTTGTCCGGTCCATTACGGCCAGCATGGATGCGTATCAGTTTGATGAGGCATTCAAATCGATCAGGGGATTTGCATGGGAAACACTTGCAGACAACTACATTGAACTTATCAAATCAAGGCTGTATGGTGATGATGAATCGGGTCGCAAGGCGGCACAGTATACTCTCCATACAACGATCGACACTCTTTCACGACTACTTGCGCCTTTTACGCCATTCTTTGCAGAGGAGATGTATTCAAGGATCGGCAAAGGCAGTATCCATGTACAGTCATGGGCAGAGGTTGATGAATCCTTTATCGATAAGGATATCGAACGTGCCGGAGAACTGATAAAAGACATCACATCCGCTGTCAGGCGATACAAATCTGAAAATGGTATGGCGCTGAATGCTCCATTGAAGGAGATCGAGATATATGGTAAGCTTGGCGATGTGACTGATATTGAGGGCACGACCAATTCACCTGTTAAGGTCATTGCAGGCGAGCCTGATTTTGAACATGTGCCTGTGGGCGTTAAACCAAATATGGGTATAATAGGTCCAAAATTCAGGAAGCAGGCAGGCGCGATAATCAAGATGTTGACTGAGGAGAATCCGCAGAATATCGCTAAGCAGGTTGCAAGCGGCAGTATTGTTATTACAGTCGATGGAGAGGACATTACACTTGATCCTGAAGCTGTCAAGATTGAAAAAGAAGTGGTTTCAGCAGGACGTGCAGTTGATGTTTTAGAGGTTGGCGATACGGTTGTTGTTATTGTAAGATAAGTTTAAGCTTAAGTTCAAGGCAAATGTTGTAAAATACTTGCCTGTTCATCTAATATATTAGTGGTAACTCGATTTGAGCTCCACTTTTTTTATTAGATAGGGTGAAGGATGTATTTGTCAAATTGGACTGTAACATTTAAATACATCCAAATCATTTCCCAGAAATGATATGGCTAATATTAAAAACAGATGGTGGATGCATGGTTAAGGTTAATAAGGTATTATTACTGCTTAAGAATATGGTGTATGAGAGCACAAGTCCGCAGGAGACACTTCGTTTTGCAAGTTATTATCGTAAAAAAGGGCTTGAGGTAGTTGTAGTTCTATGGGGACCCATGGGTGTAATACTTGGAAAAAAGAATAAACATGGCTCACCGGACTACGAAAAAAAAATGCAGAAATGCATTGACCTTGGTGTACAGTTCAAGTGCTGTGAACTTGCTACAACGATGATAGGTCTTAAGGAAGAAGAACTCATGCCAGGTGTGAAAATAGTGCATTCAAATGAAGTGGCAGATATGTTTTTGGAGTTCCGCGAAGATGGGCAGTTAATTATTAGTCTGTAAAGTGTTATACTATTATTCTATCTTAATCATATGATACATGGGGATGTAGGCATGCTGGCGCATTGTATAATATATTACCTTACTTATAAATGGTGATTATTCATGGCATCAACGACTGAATTAAATACAGACGAGAAAGCCCTGCTTGAAAAAGTGCTTGCGGGAGAGGTGGCATTTAGAAAGATCGATCAACTCACAGACGCAAAGACCGCTGTGACTATCCGAAGATGTGCGATCGAGGAGCGCGTAGATGTCCGATTTGAGCATGTCCAAAACTATTCAATCGATGCTGATGTTGTGACAAAGCGTAATATTGAGAATATGATCGGTGCAATTCAAGTTCCACTTGGGGTTGCCGGACCTGTGAAAGTGAACGGGGAATTTGCATCAGATGAATTTTATCTCCCATTTGCCACTACCGAGGGCGCGCTGGTCGCCAGTGTGAACCGCGGATGTTCCGTTATTACGAAAGCAGGTGGAGCAAATGTGCGAATATTCCAGGACGAGATGACGCGCGCACCTGTTTTTAAACTGGAAAATGTCGCTCGTGCGCGGGAGTTTGTTGACTGGGTCAGGAACCCCAAGATATTCAAGCAGATGCAGGAGAAAGCCGGGGAAACGACACATTTTGGTGAACTTCTCAGGGTTGATCCGTATGTTGCAGGAAATACTGTGTACCTTCGTTTCGCTTACGATACAAAAGATGCCATGGGTATGAACATGGTAACCATTGCCACAGAGGCTGTTGTTGACCTGATCGTGGATGAGTTTGGAGCAAATCCTATCTCGCTGTCAGGTAATATGTGCACTGACAAAAAGCCTGCCGCCATAAACACGATTCAAGGACGGGGTAAGACGGTTGTAGCAGAAGTTACAATCCCAAAAGATATGGTCGCAGCGCGGCTAAAATCCACTCCTGAGGCGATGGTGGATGTGAACTACCGAAAGAACCTCCTTGGTTCTGCCCGTGCCGGTGCGCTTGGTTTCAATGCTCATGCCGCAAATGTCATTGCTGCAATGTTTCTTGCCTGCGGTCAGGATGCGGCACACGTTGTTGAAGGAAGCACTGCCATTACCACCATGGAACTTACAAAATACGGTGACCTCTACTGTGCAGTCACACTTCCGGCACTACCTGTTGGAACTGTTGGCGGCGGCACGGGAATTGGAACCCAGAGGGACTGTCTCAATCTTCTTGGTGTTGCGGGTGCGGGAGACCCGCCGGGTGCGAATTCAAAGAAACTTGCCGAGATCGTGGCTGTGGGTGTGCTGGCAGGCGAACTTTCGCTTATTGGCGCTCAAGCGGCGGGGCACCTTGCGCGCGCGCATGCTGAGTTGGGGCGCTCTAAGTTTTGAGTGCGGGTGCGGTTTAGTTTTACATTGACACTTTTGTCATCAACCGAACTACACACACGGCGTACTTGTAACTTTTATTTCGTAGAACTCTTCTAATTTATCTCTCATAGTGGCCTGTTTGTGATCTGTATCATTGAGAATCTCAACTATCGCTTTGAAACAATCTGAATGTTTCTTATCTTTCTTCAGTGTAAAGATCGGACCTTCATTTATCGCACAGGGCGCATATTCAAACCACTTTTCAAAACTTGGTGTTGCCCTTGCGCTGATAGCAATCGCGACTTTCTGTTCTTCAGATGAAATATCACCATCTTCTGTATTCAAATCAAGGATACTCTCTTTGGTGAGATTCTTAAGGTCTGGTTTTCCCCACTCACTTGTCGTTGGATGAATATGAAGATGTTTGAACGCCACTGTACCGCATGAACTGATGTGAGAACCATTGATTGTTCTACCTTCTTTATTGCAGAGGTAGCTCTTAGCACTTTTCAAACCAAGACGGTGGGAGCGGATAAGTTTAGAAAGATGTAGAGTGTATCCATCAGGATAGTGAATTTTAAAGAAATATAGCTCGTGTCTAACCGGATGAAGGAAGTAGAGTAAGTACCAAATCTGTTCATCGTAAATTTGGTCGTTTGATAGCTTGTTAATCAGTTTATTGAATTGTTCTTTCATATGTGCTATACAGTCTGGGACTAAGACATATAGCACAGGGATTGTTATCGGGTTCCAATGACTACATCGCAGATTAAATTCGTCCTGTTCTGGGCGTTTGCCAAGATTATGATTTTTTAGCCAACAAATAACATCTTCATAGGTTTCGAACTGTTTTGTCCAGTCCAGATATGCTTTCTGAACGCAAGAGAAATCCCATGCCAGCTCTTCAATAGCCTCTTCAATACCCGAGGGATATGCGTCGAGTTTGAGGGAATTAATAAGATTGTTTAGTACTTTTGCCCCCGATTCAGAATCCCATTCACAATCTCCGTCCTTTATCCGTATTAAGGTAATTCCGTTGCGTGCAGCAAGTATATCCCGAACACTGTCATAGAATGCCCTTTGCTCATCTCGATATATTGGATCATTGTCAGTAGCTTTAATGTTTTCACATTCTTCGCACCATTTATTCTTATCAAAGCCGAGGTTCAGATCAGATGGATAGTGTGCAAGTGATTTCGCTCTTTGTATAGTGAAATGTTGCCTCTCGTCATAATCAATGATTAAATTTTTTGATGGTATAAAGAAATCACAAGCGAGTGGGTAACCTGATGTCGAAAAATCTTTACGACCACGAATTGAGGCAAGATTTTCATATATCCCATCCAAAACACCATCCTTTGAGACACGAGCCGGAACCTTCAACCAATCAAATTTAGCTTCGGTTACAACACACTCAAATCGTTGTTTCAAGAGTTTGATTAGAAAATCCTTCTGCGTCTTTCCAGATGAACTATTCTTTTTTTTGGTAGCCATATCAGAGATTTGGTCTGTGGGTTTTTGGTCTGGATCATGTTTACACACCCCATTAATAATTCCCTTATTGTGTTTGACTGAAAAACCTAAAGCATTAAAAAATCGCACTGTCTCCAGCCCGCCCGAATAATCATTAGAACTCAATTTACTTTCTGTCGCGATTTCATACGCCAATCCTCGAATGAATTTGGCTGGATACTTATTATCCTTATACATAAGAAATGTAGTTCTTGCCGGATGCGTTGGGAAATTTTTACCGACATCGTATAAACTACATGCTTCTTCTATGTGCTTTTTTAGAACTTTTGACCAATCTATAGACATACTGCTGCCCTCTTATTGTGATATAACTCTGTATAACTTAATATCAGACGTTGTGACATAAAAAGCACTCGGTTAAAAGGGCCGTGGGCAATATTATTTTTGAAATCGATATGCTGTGGTATTTTTTGGAACATTTATCGCAAAGACCAAGCCAAATTTGAATTCAGCAAATCTTTGCCCGAATAACGAAAATCTGAAGTATTAATAGTAGATAGTACTGATTATTGGCGATGGTATTTAATTATGACAAAAATTATGAATCTTAATAGAATTTTTGGATCATTTGGTATAGCATTCATATGCGGGGTAATATTTCAGTTAATTCAAATGGTACTTTTTGACACTTTTGCCATCGACCGAATTTTAGGTGTTTTTATGGCGCCCTCGTTGGTTATTGTGCCTGTATTCATCTCTATGATCCTCTCGAATTTCTATCATAAAAATAAAACATACGTCCTTATAACTGGCATAATTACTTTAATTTTTGCAAT
>JAUWBW010000166.1 GCA_030609665.1 Methanosarcinaceae archaeon
TGCTGATTACCAGAACATTTTCTGCAACGAATGTGAAGCCGTAGAATTGCACGGAAATCTAATAACAGGACTTGGCGAAGGGCAATACTACATAGGCTTGGATGGCTACAAACACCAGTTTGAGAAAATACTGGATTTTACGCCGTTCCCGGGTACATTGAACGTGCAACTTACAGACCTCAGTAACTCCCTGCGAAATAGGATTGACATGATACATGCCGCCACAGTGTCTGGATTTACCGATGGGGAGCGCACTTTTGGTGGCGGGAAATGTTATCCCGTAAAGATCGAAGAAATAAATGGCGCAGTTATCATACCGGACAGGTCGCACTACCCCGATGACCTGCTTGAGATCATCGCACCCGTAAACTTACGTGAAACTCTTGGTTTGAAGGACGGGGATGAGATCAAAATAATAGTTGGAAATGATAAAAGCGAGTAAAAGATGAGTGATACAATGAGTTCCAATGATACAAATTATACTGAAAATATAGCACGTGCACTACAAGCGATCCAAAATGACGAAATGATATTCATCTTTGATTCCGAAGGACGCGAAGGCGAAACCGATTTCACAATACCTGCAAGTGCAGTGACACCAAACGATGTCAAGTGGATGCGCAAGGACGGCGGCGGTCTGATATGCGTCGCGCTGGATGCAGACGAATCAAAAAAACTTGGTCTTCCATTCATTTCCGATGTTCTCCGCAATGCATCAAACAACAACAATTCACTCAAGACAACCGTAGAAAAAGGCGGAGACCTCGCATATGATACCCGCTCATCGTTCTCACTATGGGTGAATCACAGGAACACTCGCACAGGAATACCTGACAATGACCGCGCGCTGACGATAAACAAACTCTCAGAGATCGTTGACAGAACAAATTCCGGCGAGAATGTAGTTTTTGGTTCAGAGTTCCGAACACCCGGACATGTCGCCCTCCTGCGCGCGGCGGAAGGGTTGGTCAATGAGCGCATGGGTCAGACCGAACTCTCAATAGCACTTGCCAAAATGGCAGGCATAACTCCTGCAATGGTCGTGTGTGAGATGCTTGATGAGAACAACGGCAGGGCATTGTCAAAAGATGACGCAAAGACGTATGCAAAAGACCGCGACCTGGTCTTCCTTGAAGGCAGCGAGATCGTGGACGCATACAACGAATGGATGCGCACGAAAGAATGAAATACTCAAAACGTATTTAGAGTAACTATTCCTGTGGGACCGTAGGGTAGCCTGGTCCATCCTGCAAGGCTGGGGGTCTTGCGACTGGAGTTCAAATCTCCGCGGTCCCATCAAAATTTTGTTTTTCCAGTAATTTCCATTTGTGTTTAGTGAGGTATTGAGCAAAGCGAAATACCTCGGTTCGCGCTCCAGAAGCGTAATCTGGGTGACGATCTCCGCGATCCCATCATATTTTGTTTTTTCTCGATCTATAATTAAAACGGAACGTATGTTGAATATACTTTTTCCTACGATGCAATCTTTCGAAATTATGTTTAGAAACGCTATTGCGTAATGTGTAAAAGCATCAAAATATTTTATATTATGGGTGATTTGAATGGGACGTGAAAATGATTTCTCATGGAACGTAAACAAGTCAGTTTCAAATAAAGATGACAATGGAGCTACCCCTGTTGTTTTAGGACCTGATAAAGCTTCAATAAGTACGATCTCATCGCACAGTGATACAAAAGCGGAGATGGAAGAACTGTTTGAGAATTTCAAACACAGGATTGCAGATATCATATCCAGAGAAACAAACAAAAAATAGTCAGTCTGCATAGTGCAGACTTGCTATTGCTATATGTTACACTGCAACTACTCTCGCATCTCGTGATAAATGCCATTTGCAATAAGTGGAAGCATCAGTATTGCAAATAACATTTTCACATCATCAGGCAATATTTCGCTGGCATGACCAACGATCGATGTTGCTTCGATTCCCATTTTTACATAAATGAAGTCCAGCAAAAGACCAAAGGCTATTGAGAATATGCCAATTGATGCAAGATAGATTGCAGCCGAGCGTTTTCCCAAAAATTTAGCCACCATTGTGATAGTTGCGGAATTGGTCGCAGGACCTGCCAGCAGGAACACAAATGCAGTTCCGGGGCTCATCCCTTTTGCAATAAGGGCTGCTGCAAGCGGTGTGGACGCTGTTGCACAGATGTAGAGCGGGATTCCGATAACAAGCATTACAAGCATGGATCTCACGCCTCCTCCCAGATAGGAGAGGATGAAACTCTCAGGTAGTGCATATGATATGATGCCTGCAATAACGATCCCAACCATGAGCCATTTGGAAATATCTCCGAGCAGTTCTACGTATGCATATTTTAGACTTCCGTAAATTCGCTGTGAAAGACTCTGCCCCTGCGGCGTGGGAATGCTGCAAGCGCCGCCACATGAGCACGAAGCATCATCTTCGTTTTCCGATACTGTTGCAAGGGGGATTGTTTGTAAATTTAAAGGCAGGGGGTGTGTTTGGGTATCGGTATTGGTATTGTCCTTTACCAGCAGGTTTTCCACGATCCCTGCAGAAACAGCAGTGACAAGCGTTGCAATAGGTCTGAATATTGTCATTATCGGGTCGAGAAGTGCATAGGTTATTGCAATTGAATCCACCCCCGTTTCGGGTGTAGATATCAAAAATGAGACTGTTGCACCTTTTGTTGCACCCCGTTTTTGCAGGGATATCGCAGTTGGAACAACTCCGCATGAGCACAGTGGAAGCGGAACACCTGCAATTGCCGCATTGAAGACAGACCTTACCTTTCCGGCTGACGCACCAAGATAACTTACGATCTTCTCATCGGGGATCAGCGCATGCAAAAGCCCTGCAATTCCAAATCCTAAAAAGAGGTAAGGTGCAGCTTCTGTGAATATCTCCCATGTAGCACCCGCAATCCCTACAATTAAGGTTGTCAGACCTGTCAAGATCTCTGCCGGAATCATGCGCTACACTCCGTTACATGCTTATTGCAAAGATCGATCAATATTTTGACATGGTCGTCCGCAAGGTAATATATTGCAAACCGTCCCTGTTTTTTCACCCTCACAAGATCAAGTTGGCGCAGGGTTCTCAGGCTGTGCGAGATCGCGGATTGTGTGACATCAAGTGCACAGTCAAATTCACACACGCACATCTCCTTTTGGGATAGCAGGGACATGATCTTAAGACGAGTATCTGATTGGAGCGCCTGGAATATGGCGGACATCCTGTTTATTGTCTGTTCATCGGGAAGGTTCTGTGCCATCTGTTCTATTAACGGTTCATCGACACGTATGCATGTATCATTCATGAATATATGAACACCTGTTCATGTATTAATAATTAGCGTGTCAGAAGGAGCAATCTGTGTTTTTGATTCTAAAACCAATGCAACAACCGCCGCAGGCGGCATATTCCTGCGCTACTTGCCTGAAAAAAGTGCCGAATGTAGCAAGTCCATATCTAAATCTACTAAAATTTCATTAAAATGATTTGTTAATTAAATCAGAAAAACTAGAAAGTAATCACTTCGCAGTACATGAGTACACAATTCATCGATGATGAAGGAACGTGCTGCCTTCGGCGGTTTCATGTGGAGTGATGAATTAGACATACGACAAAATTGCCAATCCACCTATCCCACACAGCACGCCCCAATCTGCCGCCCTCATTTTTAGTTCAAACAGGGACGTGCGGAAATTTCCCTGATAACATCTGCTCTCCATGGCCGTTGCCAACTCATCGGCAGTACTTACGGATTCCCTGATCATTGGCGTGATCGTTGTTGATGCCGTGCGGAACATGTTGTGTCTGGTGTCCAGCCCGCGAGCGATCTGTGCATAGCGTATCTGGCGTGCGTTGTCCAGAAGTACGGGGACAAAACGAATTGACAGCGACATCATGGTTGCAATATCGAAAGACGACAGGCCGATTCGATTTATTGGCAGGGGGCGAAGCAGTCGCTCTATCCCATTTGTTATCATGGTTGAGCGGGTGGTTGCAGTGAGCAGGGATGCAAAAAGTATCAGTAGCACGAATTTTGCGGTGATGAGTGTTCCCGCCGTCAGACCCTCGAATGTGGGGCGTATCGCACCTATCCGGAATATGGGGTTGCCTTCTGTCAGAAACAGGTGCATCAGGAATATGAATGTAAAAAACACAAGCATGGGTCTGATGGAGCGTACAAATACCCCTGTTCTCACTCCTGAGAGAGATGCAAGCAACACGAAAGAAGCGGCAAACAGACCCAGTCTTGGGAAAGTGGCAATCTGGAGGACAAGTATGCTTGTGACCATTAACGCAACCAACTTTGTGCGCGGGTCAAGTTTGTGAAGTGGTGAAGTTCCGGGAACGTAAGAGAGGATAAGTTCATCCATCGTCTGTGTTCACCTCGTCTGCCCCGTCCAACATGTCCACCCCGTCCACTTCTTTTCCCATCCCCCACGCTTTCATAATCTCCAAAAACGCATCATCAACTGCAAAAACATCATCCCTCACATCGAATCCTTTGGCTTTGAGTTTCCTCATAAG
>JAUWBW010000138.1 GCA_030609665.1 Methanosarcinaceae archaeon
TTTATGAAGAAAAGAAGTCTTCCAACTACTGTTAATGTATATGAGAATGAAGATGCAGCACCCGTGTTTTCAATACGCAAGCACATGCCGATAATTCGCTCTAAGGTGCAGGTCATTGATGGAAACGGCATACCCATTGGATATTTCAAGAGCAAGATTCTGACAATCGGCGGCGGTTTCAATGTGTTTGATATGCAGGATAACAAGATAGCGGACATAAAAGGCGACTGGAAGGGCTGGAATTTCAAGTTCCTTGACCCAAGCGGCGCCGAGATCGGCACGGTGACGAAAAAGTGGGCAGGCATTGGTAAGGAGTTATTCACGACTGCGGACACTTATATGATCTCAATCGATGAAACGAAATCCGACCATAAGACGAACATGATGCTGCTTGCGGCGGGGCTTGCGATTGATATTGTTTTCAAGGAGAGGCGATAGTTGGGTTTTGTAGTCGAATACAAATTGTATTCGAGTGGATATGATTTGTGTTCAACAACTCACTTCGTAATCATGTGATTGTACATGTTGTTCAAAATTGATTGGTATTCTCAAGTTTAAACCAATTTTTTAATTTTTTCTACAAACTCTTTGGCTCTCATGACTGCATTATGAGCTTCAGTTTGAGACATACTTCCTGCCACATCATAGACAAGTGCATGTCTTTTCCGCCGCATGCGGTCGAACATTATGTTATCTTTTTCGAAATCCTTGGTTTGCAACAGATCAATTGCAGTGGATATATCGCGATTTGCCAGTGCAATTGCATCTTCTGTCTTCTTTGTATCAATTGGATGTTTTTTGATCAGTCTTCTTTTTTCCAGTTCACTTAGTTTCATTGGCATCACCAATTAATGGGATATTTGGTTCCCGCAAGACGTTCGTTAAAAATGAATCTTTATTCTGCAATCGTTTTGTATATTCTTCCGGGGTATAAAGTGTGTAATTGACTTCACGCATAAGAAAGTCTTCGAGTTGTTTTATGTCTATTATCAGGGAATCTTCATCGACATCTCCAACGATCATGACATCAATATCGCTTGTTCCATCGGCTTTTCCAGATGCAAATGAGCCGTATATGTATGCCTTATCGATAGAACCGAGTTTTTGCAGATCATCATGAAGAACTTTGCTGACACCTTCTGTTTTTAGGATGATGCTTTTTAGTTCTTCATAAATCGGCATCTGTTTGTTTACAACAAAATATTTTAAATTTCCTTTAAAGTAACTGCCAAGAAGTCCGATGTCCTCTAAATTTGCGAGTTCTCTTCTAACTGCATTGATGTTTTCCTCGATCCTGCGTGATATCTCCCTCACATACATTTCAGTATCGGGATTCAGTAGAAACAGTGTCAGGAGTTTGACACGCGTTTTTGATGTGACAATTTGCTCAAGCATGAATACAAATTATATTCGATTGTATAAAAATGTTATTCATATTTTGTTGGATGTTTTATTTTTGAACTAACGAATCACAAAACGAATATGCTGCTGCTTGCGGCGGGGCTTGCAATTGATATTGTTTTTAAGGAGAGGCGATAGGGACACGATCCCATTTTTCAGTTATTTTCAATGCGGCCGGCTGGCAAGTGAACCATATTGAAGGGAGTCATCACACACTGATAAACGATCATAGTGAGATTTACCTGTCTATTCCTGTTCATAAAAATAAAACACTTGGTGTCGGTTTATTGAAGAAGTTGACAAATAAGGCTGGAATGACCAACGAAGAATATCTGAAACATTTTTATGGGAAATAAGAATTTTGAAGCGCACCGCGCGCTAAGCCCGCCCCTATCCCAGATCGTTACTGTTTTTGCGCCGTAGTGCCCTTTTGGTATTTCGCTTTAGAAGTCTGCGTATTCGAGTAGCAGGAAGCTGATATTGTCATATACATAATATGATACATTGAGTGTATTAGAATGTCCGGAACAATGTATAAAAACAATCACAAACACTGATATATACTATTATACACTGATATACAATTAGAGGTTCAAAAATATGGCTAAACCGATTGATCTTGGATTGGTATTAGAGGGAGAGGATGCTGTAGACTTTTGGGATAATGAAAAAAAACCCGCAACAAAGAATCAAATTGAGATGTTCAAGGAAGCAAAAAAGATATACAATAAACTCAGGCTTTAATTGTGAGCGGAAAAATATCATGGGATGAGCTTGAAACCTCCCCATTAACTAAAAAGCATAATCTTAGCTCATTTAACTCATCAAGTTTTGAGTTGAACGATTTTTTGAAGGACGATGCCCTGATCAATCAGGAACATTTGCTTAACCGAAGTTACGTATGTTTCTTCAAAAGCCGCATGATAGGTTTTTTTACATTAACAACTGACACCATTACAGCAAAAGCAGTAAGTAAATCGGATGGTTTTGACAATTATAAATATGCAAAATATCCGGCTATTAAAATTGCAAGATTGGCAGTAGATAAAAGATGCGAGAGACGTGGGGTTGGGACACATCTATTATTCGCTGCAATCGGTATTGCATTATCGATCTCCGAGCATGTCGGTTGCCGGTACATAACAGTAGACTCAAAGAAAAAATCCGTGAATTTTTACGAAAAATATAATTTTGCTATAGTGAAAACGCGTAAGGATATGGATTTCATCCCAATGTATTTGAACATGTATCCGGTAATTAAAGAAATGCGACCAGTAGAATCCCTGAATGACTGGTGATCGAGGATAGGATGATTATTCTGTTAGATACTGCGACGGCTGCTGAATATGCCTAAATTACCATGAGATATGTGGGGACAAGCATGTATCAGCTTTTAAGGTGGGTGGCTGGCAAGTGGACCATATTGAAGGGGGTTATTATTTCCTGATAAACGATTATGGTGAGATTCATCTGTCTATTCATGTTCACAAAAACAAAACACTTGATGTCGGTTTATTGAAGAAGTTGATAAATAAGGCCGGAATGACCAACGAAGAATATATAGAATATTTTTATGGAAAATAAGAATTTTGAAATGCCCCTCGTGCGCTAAGCCCGCCCCAATCCCAGATCGTCACTGTTCCTGCGCCGTAGTGCCCATGTGGTATCTCGCCTTCGAAGTCTGCGTATTCAAGCGCGTGGTCTTCTGTCTGGATCACAAGCCGCTTGATGCCGGGTTCTGTTGGCGGTGTTTTTTTGGAATACAACTCACCCAATGTTGGGGATATCCTGAATTACCATCTAATAAATGCGGGTTAAGTGCCAATTCGAGTCCAAATCATTAAATACTTTCCACACGATTATAATAATCATGTGGAAACAACTGCCTTTTGTTAATCGGGAAAAGGAACTTGCATTTTTAGGAAACACATTCGATTCTGATCGTGCCGAATTTATAGTGATCTATGGGAGAAGGCGAATCGGTAAAACAGAACTTATAAAAGAATCGATCAAAGGTAGGAAGGCAGTGTATTTTTTTGTTGAGCAGGCATTAGAGGAAGAAAACCTAAACGCATTTAAAAGGATCATTGCAAAAACAGTAGATAATCCTTTGATTGCAAAAGGCGATCTCACATGGGAAGAAGTTTTCGAGCAGATTACAAATGAAGATAAATTGATCATTGTTTTGGATGAGTTTCCGAATCTCATTTTGGAGAACAGGGCATTATTATCCAAATTCCAGAAAATATGGGATGAATTGTTAAAGAATACTACTGTCAAACTTGTTTTATGTGGTTCATCGATCTCAATGATGGAAAATTATCTTCTGGACATTAAAAGTCCTCTGTATGGCAGACGTACAGGTCAGATATTTTTAGAGCCGCTAAAAGCATCGCATATACTGAAATTTGGGACTCTGTCGTTTGAAGAGGCAGTCAGGGTATATGGCATAACAGATGGCATACCCGAATATATCAAAGAAGTGAGTTACCGGCTTGAGCATGGCGAAGATCTGGAAGAGGTTTTCCAGCAGAACAAAACACTGTTCAATGAAGTGGAAATTTTGATTAAAAGTGAATTAAGAGATCCGACACGATATTTTAAGATATTGAAGGCTATTGCGTTTGGCAGTACAAAGTTTGGAGAGATCGTGAATTTTACTGATTTTTCTGCACCTACGGTATCGAAATACTTGAGTAATCTGGTAAATCTACATGTTGTTGAGGAATTATATCCGGTACTTAGCGATAAGGAGAGAAAAAGGAATCGCAAATATGCTCTTTCGGACAATTATTTTAAATTTTATTTCAGGTTTATTTATCCTAATAAATCCGAGCTTATATCAACTGGAAAGATCGCGGATTTTGACACAGGCTACAATCGATATCTTGGAAAGATATTCGAAGATGTTTCAAGTGAGTTTTTGGAAGATAGGATCAAAGACCTGCCTTTTGAATTTACAAAGATCGGATGCTGGTGGTACAAGGATAAAGAGATCGATCTTGTGGCATTGAATGATGGTTCAAAGGAGATTATGTTCATTGAATGTAAATGGAAAACACTTTCATTGAATGATTGCCGGCGGATACTTGGTAAACTCAATGAAAAATCAACATTTGTACAATGGAACACTGGCATACGCAAGGAATATTTTGGGTTGGTTGCAAAAAAGATCGAAGGCAAGGGACGTCTGCGGGATGAAGGGTTTGTGGTGTACGATCTGGATGATTTTTGAATGACACCTATCATTTTTTTAAATTAATTGATATCCCTTCATTTCCGCTTGAAGAACAGCCAGTTCTTCTTCTGCCCCCCGATTTTGGTCTTGATGAGCGCATACCTGCCCTGCATTTTGTTGCCTGACAGTTCGAACAGTATCTTTTCATTCTCCCTGAAGTCTTCGACCACAAGCTCGCCCCGATCCCAGATCGTCACTGTCCCTGCGCCGTATCTTCACTCATTCGCGCCCGCTCCAAGCGCAAAACGCCGGACGCGCGCGAACACATGCTTCAAATCCTCCACATAACCACATCTGCGTGCATCTGCGTCTATCTGCGGTTAAAAAAAGAAAATGAACCGCCGATGAACGCAAATACACTCACCTGCTACCGCAGTTGAGTGCCTGCCACCCGATGGGTAGCAGGTAATGCAGATACGCTATGCGTCGGACTGTTTTAGTTCATGGATGCTGTGGGGGATTCGACGGATTTGATGAATATTTCGAGATGCGCCGCTTGCGGCGAATCGTTGTGTTGTTTTCACATTTAGCCAAAACATCCCCTGCTTGACCTTTTCAGTTAAGATCGATAAGCATCTGCACAAGATCCGCCGCATACACAGTACCAAACGACCCCTGTTTTGCAGATTCCTCATCAAACGCAGCCGCACTATCAGGGTCTTTATCCGCAGTAGAATATATTGCAAACGGCACAGGATCGGAAGTATGCGTTTTT
>JAUWBW010000236.1 GCA_030609665.1 Methanosarcinaceae archaeon
GTGCAGGCATTCCTTGCATATTTCCCACCGCTTACACTTCAGGAAAAACTCGGAATACAGGAATACCAGTACGACTTCTATGAGGAAGATGACGAGACTGAACATGACATAGAGGATGACACCAATGTCTGAAGATATCGATGTCGAACTGGAGCAGGAAGTTGCTGAATTTTACCAGTCCCTTGGAATAAATCAGGGTCCCGGCGACATACAATATCGTTTGATACTAAAAGTCCTTGAAAAAAATGATCCCGACATCACCAAATTCTCAGATATCCGAAAGTACACCGACCAATTCGCAGACAGAGGCAGTATTGGCAGT
Organism: Methanosarcinaceae archaeon; assembly: GCA_030609665.1. GTDB lineage: Archaea > Halobacteriota > Methanosarcinia > Methanosarcinales > Methanosarcinaceae > Methanovorans. The sequence goes on from JAUWBW010000236.1 coordinate 323, forward strand.
AAAATGAAAACCGTATTCCAGTTGGAAGGACTTGTGAAGAAAGTGAAGCGTGGAGGGTATGTGATCACAGACAAAGGGCTAATGGCAGCCGGTTTCCTCAGAACCACAACCACTTTCTACAAGAAAACAAAGAGAATGGGTGAGATTATAGAGCGTATGCCATAACCTAATAATTCAACAAAGCATAACATTTCTATGCATAATTTTGTAAAGAATATGCCATGAAGACCAATGTTGGTTATCTCAAACACCAAACAAATACTCTTTTGTACGATAAAATTTAAATTGAGTAGCATAAATACAATCGATCTGACCGAGGAAATTCTCCCTCCGGTCGAATTAACTCGCACTATATATTTAGAAAATCTATACTACTAGAAATACCAGAGGTTTACATCATGATCACGGGACTTTTGCTAAATATTATAATCTGTTTTGCAATAACGATATCATCATTAACATTTGCATTTGTACTTGCATGCAATGGTGGAGAGCATAGTGAAAAAAGTAAACCTGCCCTATGGGCACTCGTAGCTTTTTGGACCCTTGTCGGAGCTACATATCTCCCAACAACAATACGCATGATCGCAGCATACATGGGCAAGCCCACGATAGACACAATTATGTACAACATATCAGCCATACCGTTCGCATTCATATCGGTGCCGCTTGTATTCTTTATCATGTATGTTATGATCGGTAACAAAAATATCAGCAAATACGTTTCATTTATATTTACGATATTCGGAGCGGCATACCTCAGCTTATTCTACTCAAGCGGCGCGATAGGACCACAAGTCACTGAATTATCATCAATATTTATCGTGAACAGCGACATTGCGATTCAGATATATCTGATGGGACTATTCGTTTTCCCCACTGCGATGATATTGGGACTCCTGCTGCTTATGTTCATAACACGTTCCATGACAATCTCAATTCACCGCACAGTGCTGCCGCTGGTTGCCATCTCATTTGTATTTGATTTTATACTTACAGACTTTATTACAGCAGTAGACGTCATCCAGATCACATCAAGGGTATTCGTGCTGGTCGGGACCGTACAGGCATTCCTCGCATACTTCCCGCAAACTGTATTTAATGACAGGTTTAGCGCAAAAAACAACGTAGAAACTTGCGAAACCGATGAAAACGATAAAACGGAATATGAGGACAACATCGATGGCTGATGAAATAGATGTTGAACTTGAGCAAAAAGTTGCTGATTATTATAAGTCAATTGGAATAAATCAGGGACCGGGTGACATACAATATCGTTTGATACTCAAAGTCCTTGAGAATAACTCAGACCGGATCACCGAGTTCGCAGATATCCGAAAATATACGGATCAATTTGCCGACAGGGGGAGCATTGGCAGCAAAATGAAAACCGTATTCCAACTGGAAGGTCTTGTACAAAAAGTGAAACGAGGGGGATACAAAGTTACAGATAAAGGGCTTATGGCAGCAAGTTTCCTAAAATCCACAACAACGTTTTACAAGAAAGTAAAACGTATGAGCGATATTATTGAACGCATGCCCTGACCCGTAATGTATTTATTCAATGCTTTTTATTATACATTAATGTACATAACTATACATAGAGGTTTTATGCATCGTGTAATTGAAGATATACTAGAAGCCACCAAAAAACGAGTTACTGCACTTGATGTGCCCACGTCCAATGTTTCAAACGACAGCATTACATCGCAAAATGCTGAATCAAAAAAGAGAGATTTCATATCTGCTGTTGAACTTGCAAAACAGGAAGGGAAAATCCCAATCATCGCAGAGGTAAAACCCGCATCACCAAGTGCAACATTTCGAGAGATACTGCCGGATGATGCTTCCGAGATCGCAAAAGAAATGGAGCGAGGCGGAGCTGTTGCAATCTCTGTCCTGACCGAACCTGATTTTTTCAACGGATCGATCGGGAACCTTAAAAGTGCACGGAAATCCGTGTCTATTCCAGTGCTTCGAAAAGATTTCATTATCGATGAGAAGCAGATGGATGAAGCAAAGAGCGACCTTATACTCCTGATCGCAGGCGCACTAGGGGATAAACTTGAATTATTTGTCCAACTCGCTAAGTCAAAAGGGTTTGAACCGCTTGTTGAAGTCCACAATGAAGATGAACTCAACCGTGCATTGAAAACCACTGCAAGAGTGATTGGCATCAATAATCGAGACCTTGGTACGCTTGAAGTTGACCTGCAGACCACTGTGCGTCTTGCACCAATTATCAGGAATTTCGATAAAAAGAACGGAACCCAACATACCATCATAAGCGAGAGCGGTGTTCACGATGCAGATGACATCAATCGTGTGATCTCTGCAGGTGCAGATGCGATCCTCATTGGAACCGCAATCATTAAGAGTAGTGATGTGTACACCAAAACAAAAGAAATGACAGAGGGTTCAACATGAAGAAACGA
>JAUWBW010000195.1 GCA_030609665.1 Methanosarcinaceae archaeon
TAAAAGACACAGATTTTGCAGATTATACGGATTTGTGGTAGTATCTGCAATTACATGATCAGGAGATTATTTTCGATATACTCGACTTCGTTTATCGATCTTCACAACATAGATTTCCTTTTCTTTACGATCTAAAATATATAGTAACCGAAAATCTCCAATTCTAAGTCGTAAAACATTTTCCATTCCTACTAACAGTTTTTACATTTTCTGGGAATGGGTTGTCGGATAAAATAAGCAATCTCTCTTTTATTCGTTTTTTCTGTATTTTATCCAACCTGTCCAAAAACTTTTTGGTGCCCTTTTTGAAATAGATTGAATACTTCATTAATCCTCAAAAACGTCTTCGAACCTTAGAAGTTCTCCGTTCTTCCGCTCATCCATCGTTTCTCTGACCAACATTTCTTCTTTTTTTGTGAGAAATACATCTTTAATTTCAGGTTCAGATATGACTTTTTTTATGTAATCCAGATCTTCCCGTATCTTAATTAATTCGTCTAGTAAATTATTTGATATATAGGCTGCATTTGACTCCATGAATATATGTATACTCAAACTGTATATAAAGCATTTGTGTGAAGTTGAGATGTCATGGTGAAAATATCCAATTACCTCCCAAAACCCCCACTTCTAATTTGACAAGCATTCTGCTCTCAATAAAAATACAGCAAAATTATCATTAACTTATCAATTCTACAAAACAAGACCTTCCACCCATGTTGTAGCATGTTCAATCGAGACAAAATATCCAAAATAATAGATAGCTAACGCTATCAATAGTATAATTCATCATCTCTTTACAGTGAATTATACGCAATTCTCAAACGAATTTGCTGGCTTGATACCGTTTTGTAGATTTACTAACAATAGTAACTGGTAGGTAATGAAACTAAATTTTGTGTAGAGTTCCCTATTCTCTTCCATAATATACCTAACATCGAATTTCACAGTATTCTTGATATGGCAATGAATTCGTTCACACTCACTTCGAAGTTTACATGAATCTGGAAAAGATTCATCCTTTAGATGTTGGTTTCGTAGATATTTCCCCACTTGTTCCCTCCGTCCATTTTCATAAAGGAATCTCAATTTATCTTCGATTTTCATGTGTTTTGAACTCCTAAGTTTCCACATCTTGTTTGTCCAATGTTCAATTCTCTTGAGTTTACCATCTTCATTGATCACTGCATCTTTAGGCAAAGAAATCATAGGCTTTGCGTTGGGTTTGCACCATATATCCGCATGGTTTTTGAACGAATCATAACTACCATCAAGATAGAATTCATCGATATTGGCACCCATTTTCAACAGGGCATTTATATGATTCGGTAATTGTGGAGAATCACCATTAACCCCTCCTGTGTAAGTCATAAACACCGGATAAGTACCAATCATAGTGATGTGAGCTTTATCCATCTTGCACCCATAATGTGGATTGTGTGGGGTGTTATCCTATACATGGGCAAATACCTTCATGCACAGGTTGTCACGCTTCGCATGATGGTTTAAATGTAAAAGTTGAGAATAGTGAGTGTTTGGAATGCCATGGGGAAAGTGCACATACGATTGAAGTTGGTACGTATGATGAATTATCTATAATCCAGACAGATGCTTGTGGAGCATGCCATAAGGAACAATATCAAAAAATAATTAACAGCATGCACGGGAACATGAGTACGTGCGTTGGTTGTCATCCATCACATGGTGCAATTCGGCCATGTGCCAATTGCCATCAAAATAGTCATCTAATGGCAGTTGATTATTCAACACCATTGCATATGCCTGTTCATCGCTTCTTCAGTTGTACTGACTGTCACAACGTTGGCGGTGGCATACATAAAGCCTGCACCGACTGCCATATCCAAGACCCACACACAATCTAAAAAAAAATCAGTCAACACTTAAAATTCGCATTAGTGGATACTCAAGCCCCTCATCATACTCAAGCGCAACCTGCACATTCGTTAAACCATAATGAACATTAATCCTAACATCAAGCATGCGCCCCTCAAGTTCACAGTACCCGAACTCATCGTTCAAGTTTGAGCGCACCATATCGCGATTGATTGAAACTGTTATATTTTCAACAAAAGGTTGAACCGAAATACTCTGAGCAATCGCATTTTCAAGGCTCTCTACAGTCTTAAGGTTCACAGGTGAACCTGTAAACTGGTGATACAGAGCCCCGAGTTTGATCCCTGCCTCAAACAATGCGTTGTCCCTATCCGTAATATCGCTATTTTGACTCATTTTAATCCCCGTTGAACATTTGATTGGCTTTTATTACAGGGGATGCCACATATAATGCCATTGCAATGAAAAGCACAAGTGAAAATGATGGCGTATACTCTATGTTTATGAAAAACGATGGGATAACCAGTCCAAATACTACCGATACTGGTGTCATGGATCTCATATTGCTCAATTTTGGATATGTAAATGTACTGATCATGAGGAGCGAAAGAATGACTACAAGGGCAACTACTGAGTAGGCACTTATGTATTTTTCATCAATGAGCAGATATGATGCTATCATAACGCACCCTGCTGTGATGGGGAGTCCCTCAAAATCAGTAATGGTCTTTTTTATCGAACTGAATCTGGCAAGCCTGAGTATGCCGCAGACAACATAGAGACTGACTGCCAGACCCATCATATATGGATGTAGCGCGCTGTATACGGAATATACAATAAATGCTGGTGCGACTCCAAAAGAGATCACATCTGCAAGTGAGTCCATTGTTCCGCCAAACTCACTGCTTGAGAGGCGGCGCGCAAGATAACCATCAACGCCATCGGCAACGGCTGCCACTAATAGCAGTATGCATGCAAGGTCATAGCGTCCATTGGATGCTGCAATCATTGCAGCCAGCCCGAACAGCGCGTTTGAAAGTGTAACAATGTCCGGGATCTTGAGTGTCTGTAACATCTTATTCCCCTCTATTGTGTGTTTTTTTTACTGCGATCACAGTCTCTCCTGCATATACATTATCTCCCTTTTTGCATGAGATATCAAATACATCCGGAATTGTTACATCTACGCGTGAACCAAACCGTATCATACCAAACCTTTGGCCCTGTTGCGTGATGTCACCTTCTTTTACATATGTGACGATCCTGCGCGTAATGGTGCCTGCAATCTGCATAACACTTACTTCGCCATGTTCAGTATCAATGATTATCTGGTTGCGTTCGTTTCTGTCAGAGTCTTTACAAAAAGCCGGGATGTATCCTCCCTTCTTGTGTTCGATATTGCGAATTGTACCCGCAAGTGGTGTCCTGTTCACATGCACATTCTGGAAGTTCATGAAAATGCATACAGTCCTGCCGCGAATGTCCATCACTTTTCCGTCAGCCGGTGCAACCATACAGTTCTTGCAGATCTTAACATTTCTGTCAGGATCCCTGAAGAACCATAAAAGGAATACAAAGAACATAACTCCCATATATGCTACAAATTTCATGTATGGATCTTTAGTGAAATATGCACCGGCTCCGCTTATTGTGGTAAATATTAAAACTGCAACGATCCATGGGGTAGAACCTTTTGCGAACATTTAATGGTTCCCTGTAACTTTTTGAACAACATTGTGCAGTCGTTCAGTTATCAATTGCCATAA
>JAUWBW010000105.1 GCA_030609665.1 Methanosarcinaceae archaeon
GCAACCCTGTTGCTTCCATCGACAAGACCTACAGTACCGCCAATAGCTTCAGATAATGCAAATGCACTACTAACAGCATCCGGATCAGCATTACGGTGACATAAAAATAAAATGTTGTGATAATCCAGAAGTTTGTTATAAAATTCAACTTCATCAACTTGCATTAAATACCTCTGAACATCAAAAAAGCAATTGCAATGAAGATTGCTTTAATCGTTCATAGTAATAGATGTCAAGCACCTATTGTGCCTGAGTACCCATTGACTGCTCAAGTTGTTCCTGAAGTTGTGTAAAACGTTTTGCGATACGTTCTTCCTGTTTGCTGATAGATTGAAGTCTCAATGACAAAGTTTCGTTCTTTTCAGTTAACTTTGCAATTGTTTCCTCTTTACTGGATTGTATCTGCAATTCTCCAACAGCCCTGTAAATAACAGCATCGTCTGAGAGTTGTCCAAGTTCTTCAAGTGCCATTTCGGACTCTTTTTTAATGCTGTCCATCTGACCTTTCTGTGCTGCAAGAGCCTGTGCTTGCTGCTGAACTTGCTGCAATTGTGCCAACTGGTTCTGTATCTGAGGGGGTAATTCGTTACTCATGTGGTTTCACCTAAAACCCCAATAATCACTAAAGGGATTTTAATGTTTCTATGAAGGACCGAGAAAATCCTCCCTTACGGTCGGATTTACTCGCACTATATATTTAAATATATACTCCGAGAAAATGCTTACTTCGTTTGCATTAACTCGAAGTATATAATTCTATAAATTATATGCAAGCACAAAAAAGTAAAACAACCTATTTCTCGTTCAAAGCAACCATATTATCTGTGGTCTTAGAGACCTCATATGCGACTTGTACCAGACGTAACCATGTGTTCAAGGTTGAACGCATAGATACCACATCTTCTGTTTCAACAGTCAGAACTAGATTTGAATCTGTGTATGACATTTCAATAATTGATCTGTCAGACACAGGTGTTTCAAGTTCCGGCAAAATTGCTTCGTATATGGAATATGCATCATCCGTTTCAAAAACAAATTCTGCCTTGAACTTCAATTCACTCACTCCGAGAAATCCAATTTGAGACTTTTTACTTTTAGTTTGAAAAGAAGATTGCCGGAATCAATGAAATCTATCATTCCGCCATCATCATAAACCATGGCATAGCGTGGATCGGATGTATCATTCGTACGCTGCAATGAAAGACTGCTGGCCAGTGCATCAGCAAGTTTAAGATTAAGTTCAGATCTACCTGTTCCTACAATAACAGGTTTAACTAACTTTAATTTTGAGAATTTTGAATTTTCAGGATAGGAAACTGTCATGTGAATTGACAGCAAACAAAGACCATTGCTATCATATATCGCAAGACTTCCGGGATTTACGTGGAATTCCCCAACAATTAAGAGGGGATCGTCATGTGCAAGGTGTAACACCTCGCCCATGCCCATTTTTCCCCGGTTTACGTACTCGCAATTAAAAAACGTAGCTAAGTATTTGCACAAAGTGCGAGTTCTATTGGATGGTTTGCGAGAAGAAGTAATTAACATACTTCTTACTCTGCCTTGACAGGTTTTATAGAGGTCGGTCGCTCTTTTACGATGATCCGATGTCCACAATATGGACATCGAATTCCGGTGTACTCATAATCTATCTCGACATCTCGCTTGCATCGAGTGCATTTGTAACCCATAATTACCTACTCTACTACCTGTTCTGTGGCTTTTTTAACGGTACGCATAACAGTCTGGCCAACAGTTGTGGTTGGTAAATATGTTCCACCTGCAAAGGTGTAACCACATTTGGTACATTTCCATATTCCAGTACCAACTCTTTTAACAGTCGGACGTGCACAATTTGAACAAGTGTGCGGCATCTTCATACGATCTTCGAGATCCGCGATCAATTTTCGGTCTCTTCTACCGTAACGTGTACCAAACCGGCCTGCTGATCTGGACACGCGCCCTTTTCGTGTAAATTTTTTAGCCATGAATCATGTCTCCTTTAATTGTGAATCAAATCATTTAGATTTTCAAGAGGTAGTTCTCTCGTACTTTTGCAGCTTTTTCACATGCAAGAGTGACTGCTTTTAGCACCTGTTCTTCTGACAATGCACCTTCACCGCTCTTTTGCATAGCGCATATCGAACCGTCCTGATTGGATGTGATCGTAATCTTAGTATCACAGACAACCTCTTCATTGCGTCCGGGGTCGACTATTAGCTCTCCGCCTATATCAACCACTGAAATACCTACAGGCATTTGACGGACAGGCATCATGAAATCTTCGCCTACGCCATTACGTTCAGCCGGAACCTTTGCAGTCATAAGTGCAGCAATTGCACCAAGAGATGCAGCATCGAGAATATTGCCGCCATCATTTAGCACATGCACATCTATGAATATCATCCAGACTTTCTCTCCTTCCGTAATACACAACTTAGTTAAATCAATTGCGCCTGATTCCCTGATCCCACGGTCCGTCACACGAGCCATCTCGATAGCATTTTCTCGTGGAGGTCCTGCTTCAAAAGTAGGTGATGCAATTGGGTTCAACTCAAGACTGGTAATAATTACGCCTACGTCAGGTGAATCCGGAAACGGAGTGCCGAGTTGAAGTTTCACACCAACTAAAACCTGTGTATCGCCATATTGTACTTTAGCAGACCCTTCAGCTTTGTCGATAACATTGGTCTCAACTGTGATATCCCGCATTTCGTCAAATGCGCGACCATCTTCGCGCTGACCTTTGAGCATCAGATTATATACATAATCTTTCTTGAGTTTTGACATCACTTCACTCATTTGTCTCACCTTCCTCTACATCTTCATCATCAGTATTTTCGTCAGGTTCTTCGTCGTTCTCATCATCTGCTACGACCTCTTCCTCGACTTTCTCTTCGGTCTCGACAACTTCCTCTTCTTCGGTTTCAACAACTTCAGTTTCAACTTCAACTGTCTCATCGATCTCAACTTCAGATTTCGGTGCTTCGGCCACTGTTTCTTCTTCTATCTCTTCAGTATCGAATTGATCGAACTTACCTTTGAGTGCTTCGCGCTGGATCTCAAGGATCTGTTTGCATCCTACCTTTACCAGTTCCATCGCTTCTTTGAACTCATCCTGTGTGAGATTTCCGTCCATCTGGATCAATGTCACATCTCCATCCTGTGTCATTGCAACAGGAAGATCCGCATCACCGTAATTATCCTCATCTTTGCCCAGATCAAGCACAAGTTTACCATCAACTTTACCGACTGCACATGCCGATACAAGTCCTTTCATTGGAATTCCTGCATCTGCAAGCGCAATAGTAGCTGCATTGATAGCAGCAGTTCTTGTTCCGGCATCTGCCTGAAGCACTTCAGTAAAGACATCGATAACAGCACTTGGGTATAAATGTGTCAAAACAACAGGTTCAAACGCCTCTCGACTCACCTTTGAGATCTCAGTAGACCGCCTGTTTGGACCTGGACGGATCCTATCCTCCACTGAGAACGCAGCCATATTATATCTATATCTTACAATTGCAGTATCAGGACGCTGCATCCTGCGAGGATGTAATTCCCTTGGTCCAAAAACGCCTGCCAATACTTTATTGTTACCCCATTCGAGATAACAGGAACCATCAGCCCTTGAAAGAACTCCTACCTCTATTTTCATTGGTCTGATCTCATCGATACGTCTTCCATCAAGACGCAAACCTTTATCATCGAAAAATTTCTCTGGTTTACTCATAATCTATTCTCCAACTTAAATTTAACTTGTTTCTCTCATTCTTTCTATATCTTCTAACCCAGATGAGATAAATTATTCATCTTCAGGGTCTAGCAACATGTCGACTTTTCTAGATGTATCTTCAGACACTTCTTCTACATCATCTGTCTGTATATCTTCAACATCTTCTGAAACTGTGTTTGTATCCACGTCATCTTCGACATCGCTTTCATTTCTTAAAAACTTAAAAATCATATCAGTTAATCCGGAAGCATTTGAATTGCGTGATATCATGTCAATCGCCTCACCAAGACGATCCATGTCATTGTCCTTCCCGTTAATCCAAACCCTGCCATTTTGTCCGACAAATATCTCGCAATTAGTTTCTTTCTTTAACATTGAGATCATAGAACCACTGTGCCCGATAAGTCTTGGCACTTTTGTTGGCATGATCTCTATTACCCTGCCGTCTTTGATGACTCGCAGTCCCCTCTCACGCATGGTAATTTCAACTTTCATTGCCGGATTTACATCCTTAATACGAATGATGGCAGAATCACCTACACTCATGACACCTTTCATTTGTGCTGATTCTATCCGTCTTGGGAATTCAGATACGTGAAGCAATCCGTCATAGGCAGAACCGAGTTCAAATATCCAGTTCGAAGGGGTTACCACTATCACAGTCCCGATTACAAGATCGTTTCGGGAAGGGATGTATTTTCCTGAAAAAGGCAGAACATTGATCCGTTTCTTGTCATTCAATATTCCGTATAAAAGTGAATATACCTTTCCATCGTCAATGTATGTCCCCGATCCTGCATTTTTCACATCACTTGATAAAAATTGACCTGGGATAACTAATTTTTTGTTCATTCTTTAGCCTCTTATAAGAGCTTGGTTTCAGCATCACCCTTTGTCAGGTGATTGATAAGACCATAAAAGTCATTTTGCATTCCTGCAGGGATCTTCACAACTGCGACCCAGGAACCATCGTTTTGCCATTCCTGTTTTTGCAGTTGGCCAAAACTTGCGATATCACCGTATGCTTTTGCTGCATAATCGGCAGGTATCTTAATTGCAATATCCACTTCTTCAAAACGGATCGGTATGATCGGTCGGATCGCTTTCATTACGATATTGACCTGCTCATCCACACCTTTTAACGGGTCGATATGTACTTTTGCTTCTTCCATCGCCTTCTCGATCCGTGCCGGCGGATGTGGTGTCCTTGTTTGTGGATTGATCGCATTCTGTGCAATAGTGCTTATAACTTGTTTTGTCTTTTCTTCAAGAATGTGTTTTCTTTGTTCTTTTGTAAGTTGCAATTCACCGTGTTGGATGATATTGGTTGCAATCTCAAATATGTCGCTTGTACCAAATGCCTTAACAAGATCGGATTCTGCAATATGGTCACCCCTGCTTACATCTTCAAATATGGATTCAACAGCAAGGATATCTTCAATCTTGATATCTTCGCCTCTCTTGAACGCAAATGCCCCATCCGGATCGACAGCGACTTCAAAATGCTTACCACCTTTCTTAAGTCTTGCAGTTACAGAATCATCGAGAGATACCATTCTTACACCTTCTTTACAATTAAAACACAATATGATATTTTAAAGTGATATTTATTTCAGTATATGTTGATGTTAACGTTAACATTATTCTTCGTTTTCATCTTTTGATTCATCTTCACTCTTTTCATCAGTTTCTTCTTCATCCGATTCTGCTTCTTCACTCTCTATGTGCATTTCAAGGATCTGTGATACATAGGATTCCACTTCTTCAGATGTAAGTTTCCTGAACTGTTTCTCCTCAAGTGTAACTGTACCAACTTCAAGAGTTTCAGCATCGAGTTTTCCTTCTGCAGCATTGTAAAGCGCATCCAGACCAAGTATGATTGCAGATTCAATGTCCATGTCATCATCATAATCTTTTTCAAAGACTTCAACGACTGCATTTCTGCCGGCACCTATTGCTGTAGCCTTATATTCCAAAAGCGCACCGCTTGGGTCAGTTTCGAATAATCTTGGGTTGTGATCATCAACACCTGCTATTAAAAGCGCTGTTCCGTAAGGGCGAACACCGCCATACTGTGTGTATGTTTGTTTGTGGTCACATATCTTCTTTGCAAGGACCTCAACACCGATGAGTTCATCGTATGATACCCTATTGATCTGTGATTCAACCCTTGACCTATCAATAAGTGCCCGGGCATCAGCAACAAGACCGGATGTAGCAGCACCGATATGGTCATCTATCTGGAATATCTTTTCAATGGATTCAGCTTCGATCAATCTGCTGGTAATTCTTTTGTCAACCAGCAGTACAACTCCGTCTTTCGCTTTCACTCCAACTGCTGTTGTACCTCGCTTTACTGCTTCCCTGGCGTACTCTACCTGGAAAAGTCTGCCATCGGGACTAAAGACAGTAATTGCTCTGTCATATCCCATCTGTGGTGCCATTTGCATGCTAAATTCATCTCCTCTAAATGTTAACTCTAATAAATTTAATATATGTGATCTTGACTGGGACTGTATGATACGTAACGTACAATATAGTCTTTCCTCATTTATATGTGATTGCTATGTTACTCTTATTAACATATTCCCCAATGTTCAATGTTACATTTTCAAAGGGTAAATACTTCTGTTCCTTCTAAATACTTTTCTGTTGCACCCGCAACAGTACCTGATATTCCGAGTATGTGCACAACAGCCCTCTTGCCACCTATGTGTGTAATGGTGGCAACAGCCGCGCGTGTCTGTTCTGTTTTGGTGTGCGCACACCGTATTATGCCTTTTGAATCTTCAAATGTAAGGACACGTATGCCGCATTCGCTTGAACCAACGTCTCCGATAAGTGAACCCACACATGAGAACATCTCACGTATAAGTTCCTCTCTCGTAATATCATGTTCACAGATCAGTTCAAACGCAAGATA
>JAUWBW010000139.1 GCA_030609665.1 Methanosarcinaceae archaeon
GAAAAAGACCGTTGTGATCGCCACCAATGTCCATCAGCAGATGGTGCAGTTCATAAACGAAGCGCATGATATCAAAAAGACCAATGACCTGAAAGTGGCTGTTGTCAAAGGCAAGAGCACAATGTGTCCGCTCGAGGTTGATTATGAGGAGTGTTCCCTAAAGCGCGAGAATACTTTTGAACTCATCGAGATCGAGCGCGAACTACATCTCAAAAGACAGGAACTCAGATCCTCCAACGAGAACTACAAAAAAACACGCGACCCATCACTTATCGCACTTCGGGACGCACTGGCACACGAGATCGACACCTCGCAGGAGAAAATAAAAACTGTACGTGACCGGGCATGCAATGAACTCTATGAAGTCCTGCGCTCGGACAGCGAAACATTCCGAAAATGGCTGTTCGCAGATGTCCGCTCTCCCGAAGAGGTCAACGATTATGCATTCGATCTTGGAATGTGCGGCTACGAGTTAATGAAACGTGAGATCAAACACGCAGATCTCGTGATATGCAATTATCACCATGTCCTGAATGCCGATATATTTTCAACATTTCTTGGATGGCTTGACAGGGACCCAGAGGATATAATTCTTATTCTGGACGAAGCGCACAATATCGAATCAGCCGCACGGTCGCATTCATCCATCACGATCACCGAACACACGGTTGAAAAATCGATCGCAGAACTTGAAGCAAATATCGATGAGATGCCTGATGGGGGAGTGCACAACCTTTTCAGGATCCTGCTGGAAGTGATGCAGACCACATATAATACAAGATTCAAATTCGGGGAGAAAGAGCGGGTCGGGAAAAGATGGTACGATATACGGATAAGCGACCCGTATGAACGTAATGACATAGTACGCGCACGGTTTTTGCGTCAGGCAAAGGAGAAAGGATTTGGAGAGGAAAAAGATATCCAGGAACTTCTGACCAATGCAAGTGAGTTTGGGGCTAAACTTGATGAGATCTACCGTGAGCAGTATAAAAAAGGATTGAGCAAGATCTTGAAAAAGTCGCATATCCGTTATTCCGCCGATTTTCTCTCATCGTACCTTGTGCTGTCCAATGATCTCAATTACTACCCGATCCTCAATGTCAGGCGGGATATGAACAACGAGGTATACGGACGGGTCGAACTGTTCACCTGCATTCCGAAAAATGTTACAGAGCCATTGTTTGATTCCGTGTTCTCGGCTATTTTGATGTCAGCAACCCTGCGACCTTTCAGTATGATCAAAGCCACGCTCGGAATTACGCGGGATACATGTGAGATTGCGTACCCCACGTCATTCCCTGAGGAAAAACGGCTAACTATCGCAGCAGCCATTCCGCCGCTGTTTGCAAAGAACCGCGACGATCCGCAGACTAAGGAAGCCATTGAGCAGGTGTTGTTCGATTCTGTTGAACAGTCAAAGGGCAATGTCATCATATTCTTCCAGAGTTCATTTGAAGCAAGGCGATATTTCAATAAACTGGAAAAAGCAGTGGATGTTCCTGTGTTCCTTGACGAGGTCGGGGTATCCTCACAGAATGTCAGGGAGGATTTCTTCAGGATAGGAGAGGGTGGCGGCAAGGCTGTTCTTGTTTCGTATCTGTGGGGAACGCTGAGCGAGGGCGTGGATTACCGTGACGGGAGAGGGCGTACTGTTATCATTGTGGGTGTGGGATATCCCGCATTAAATGACAGGATGAATGCAGTGGAGTCCGCCTACGACCATGTGTTCGAATACGGTGCAGGATGGGATTATGCGATACAGATTCCGACCATCCGCAAGATCAGGCAGGCAATGGGAAGGGTAGTGCGCTCACCTGACGATTATGGGGTGCGGATACTTCTTGATGGTCGGTTTTTGACAGATTCGAAGAAGAGGTACGGGAAATTTTCAGTGTTTAATGTGTTTCCCGAAGATGAGAGGGCGGAATTTGTGGATGTCGAGCCTGACAGAGTTAAGTATTCGCTTATGAATTTTTTTATGGATAACGCGCAGTAACAGATAGATTACAATTATCGTGTTTGTTTATCTAAAACCAATACAACAACCGCCGCAGGCGGCGCATTCCCTCGCTACTGATTCGCATAAAATACATGCTCGGCAAACTTAGATACTAAATCTATATGAGGATAAATATCCAATTTAAGTTTAGATTTATGGGAAGTAGGTTTTATATATTTAGCAGATAAATTAGTTAATGTGATATCACATGGAAACTGAAACTGTCACTGAATTGAAAATGATACGAGCCGACCTTGATATGCTCACAGATCTCTATTCAAAACTCGTTGAAATGTTAATTCAAAAAGAAGAACCTGAAGATGAAGACCTCAAAGCAATACGCAGTAAGGATAAAGTATCTTCTGAATCAGAACTTCTAAAGGTATTGAATGCATGAATTTTGAGATAAATATCAAAGGCAAATCTTTGAAATTTATTTCTTCTTTGCAAAAACATGATCGAGAGCAACTCCGAGAAGCAATCTTTGTTTTAAAAGATGACCCCATTCCTATAAGATCTCTTGATATTGCCAAACTAAAAGGTGAAAAAAACAAGTATCGCATACGTAAAGGAAAGTTTAGAATCGTTTATGAAGTTGTATGGGAGCAAAAAGTAATTTTGATTCACAGAGTCGATTTTAGAAGTAATGTTTATAAATAAAATACATTAGTCATCGATTTTGATCATAATGATATTATTCATTTTGAATCTTCTTTTTCGTGACCTAATCAATACTATCATTGTGAGCAGAAGCCATTATTTCTGACGCAGTTGCATTCCATCACTGCGGACCCATACAAAATACATAATAGGCAAGTCCATATACTAAACCGATTCAAAAATTATTAATAATCCTAATAATTATAACATTTTAGGAGACATAAAAATGGCAACATTCGAACAACTGATCAAAGACAGTTGGAAACTGGTTGAAAAAGAACATGCTGCTACATATGTAGATGAGGTGTTCATCGGAGGACTTGTATCCACAATGCTGGAAAGCGGACATGCGCTTTTTGATGTATCTTCCACAGGTGACAATCACAATATGATGTTTGAGAACCTTGGCAATCAGGACAGGGTTATTATCCAGATAAGACACGAAAGCAATGCACTTGCAGAAGCCAAAACACTTGGGCACAGGATGCAATTTACGTGCGGATACGGAATGCGTGCGAAAACGATTGGAAAACTAATCTCATCAAGTTGGAGGGAATCATTGTCTGGTGCACTTGATGACATCGGTTCCATAATGTATGATGTGCAGGGGAATTACCTGTTTGCCAGCATGCCCCTTTACATAAAGGCTGATGATTATGTGGATATGGATACACTTACTCCTGACTTTGAAAAAATGGCAGGGGACATATCTGCGATCACGGAAAAACTGAAGGAATTCGTTGAAGTCAACGGGGGGCATGATCATGGGACTTTTTAAAGCCATCGGGGACGTCGCACACAGCAAAGCACTGACACAGAGCAAGGACGAGATTGTACTTGGTGAGGTTATACATTACTTTGTCAGGAACGGACATTCACTTATCCATATTGCAAACGGAACCAAAGCAAGTCCGGGATACACTGTTCGATTCAAGATGAACGATGATGTTCTCTACACCATCGAGTACAAGATCGACCGCAAGGTTTCGGGAATGAAGTCAAAGATCGTAGGAAGCCAGTCCGTCATAACTGTTGTGGCAACCGTGAAGAACTACGTTGTCGAGCCTGAAGAGGTCATTAAAATGTACAAGACAGATTTTACCAATATCGGCAAGATACCTCTTTTGGGTTCCATCAAGGTAGATCATGACCTCAACTACGTGGTCGCAACGGCACAGAGCATTAATAATCTGAACAAATATGTCAATAAAACCACGATCGATCAGGATGAACTGCATAACGATATCAGCGATATGATCGCGCAGTTGCATGAGAAACTTGAGCCTTTTAAGAAGGAGTTTGATCTTAATCACTGTACCCCGCAGCTCTGCTGCGGTTGGGACAAACCATCGTTAAACTTTTTTTAAAATCCTCACTTTTGAGGGTTACTTTTTTTACTTAACAAATCTCATAGTTATAGTATCTACAACAAACTATGGGAGTGAGTGAATATGAGCGTAGAGAACATAATTAAAGAAGTTACAAGCGAACTTGAGCGAATGGTAAACACAAAGACCGTCATCGGGGAACCTGTGGAAGCCGCAGGTAAGACGATAATTCCGGTCACAAAAGTGTCCTTTGGATTTGGAAGCGGCGGCGGAGAAGGAAAAGGCGACAAAGGTGAAACCGGCTTTGGCGGCGGAGGCGGTGCAGGTGCGAAGATCGAGCCGATCGCATTCATTGTGGTTTCTGAAGACGAAGCACGCCTGCTCACAATATCCGGCAAGACCAATTTTGGCAAGATCATAGAATCTGTGCCTGAAGTTATTGAAAAACTCAAATCGGTCAAGAGCAAGATGGGGAAGAAGGAAGAGAAATCTGAAGTCGCCGAAGAAGCGGAACACAAAGGGAGCGAAGAAGAATAATCTAACCACCGATCCTGCCCTCTCAGACTCCAACATGCATGTTGCTTATTATTTATGTAGCGTTAGCCATTATCGTTCTATTGTTCGGGTTAGTGGTGTTTGCCGCATTTGACGTGACCATTTATTTGAAGGCGGAAGGGGGCAGGGTTGATCAACACATTACCATCAAGTGGATGGGATTGTCGCATAAGTTCAAGGTTGGAAGTGGAAAAGCGGCGAAAAAAGAGAAAAAGGAGAAAAAGGAGAAAAAAGAAGAAAAGCCAAAGAAAGATAAAACTAAAAAGAAAACAAGCAGCATTGGCATTTCCGTTTGGTTAAGGGTTTTGAAGACCGTAAAAAGACCAATTATCAGATTCATCGAAGATGTTTTTGGTGCCGTTAAATTTAGGAAAATATCCTGCAACCTCAAATATGGTTTTTCTGACCCTGCCGATACCGGAATGTTGTCCGGTTTTTTGTATGCTTTGAAGGGTTTGTTCATCAAAAGATGCAGCGTTTTTAATTTTTCTATATATCCACAATTTCAGGATGAGGTCTTTGACCTCCATGTCCTCACAAACATTCGTTTCAGGATAAGTTCACTTCTTTTTGCAGTTCTAAGGTTCGTGACCAATTGGAAGGTACTGGGTGCAGCATGGTTTATTTTTAAGGAAAGACGGAAAGCAAAACCGAATACAAATTGAGTGTTTGTTTAACAACTTTCAACGAAGGTCAATCCGCCGCAGGCGATGCATCCCGACATATACAAAAATAAACTGCAAACACATACCAATAACCACCTCATTTTTTGTGGCCAATGAATCGAACCATACATTTT
>JAUWBW010000226.1 GCA_030609665.1 Methanosarcinaceae archaeon
ACGAGGGATTTGTGCCGTGTACACCAAAAGGTGTGCTCTGCGCACTTGAAGAGTATGATGTCGAGATACAGGGCAAACACGCTGTGATCGTTGGACATAGTAATGTGGTTGGTAAACCAATGGCTGCAATACTTATGAACCGCAACGCCACGGTGTCAGTATGTCATGTTTATACCGATAATCTCAAGAAATTCACATCGGATGCCGACATACTCATTGTTGCGACAGGAGTCAAGCATCTCATCAAAGCCGACATGGTGAAGGAAGGTGCTGTTATCTTCGATGTGGGAATAACCGAAGAGGATGGAAACATCTATGGGGATGTTGATTTTGACAATGTTGTGGAAAAAGCTTCATTGATAACTCCCGTACCCGGCGGCGTGGGTCCGATGACAATATCCATACTCATGCAGCATGTGCTCATGGGTGCTGAAAATGCTAACTGAATTCTTTTTTTGAGTTTGATTATTTAGTCCTGATTTGCTTAATTATTGAGGGGTATTATTATTGGTCAACCATCGATTGACATATCACTTATAAACGCTTGGTCACAGCGTTGACCAGCTGCTTATATACACTTGGTCAGTCTCGTGACCAGTCATTTATAAGCACTTGGTCACCATACTGACCAGCCGTTTATATACGCCGAGTCAATCCACGTTCAAAAGTTCAAATATAATCCCACACACACCTTTTTTAAAACTCAATCAAACGACAATTGCCCCACACATAAATATCAAAATTGGTTTTCAGATCAACAAAACGTCATTCGAGACCCAAAGAATCGATTCTTATTTAATATATAAAAACCCATAATTATCGATAACAATGGTTGTTGATGTTGACATATGCGGCTTGAAGATCGGTGATGAGCATCCTGTACGATTAATGGGTGCCATAAACCTTAGCCGCGAATCTTTTTATAAGCCGTCTGTTGCAGACAGTGACTCTATTCTCAATGTGGCACACCGCATGGTAGATGAGGGTGCGACCATCCTTGACGTTGGAGCAAGATCGACATGGCCGCTTGCAAAACCTATTACCAAAGAGCAGGAACTGCAACGACTGCTGCCTGCGCTTGAGATATTACAGGACAATGTAGATGCGGTCATTTCTGTGGATACTATGTTCTCTGACATTGCGGAGAAATCGCTCAAACTGGGTGTAGATGTCATAAATGATGTATCTGGTTTTACCGCAGATGAAAAAATGATCGATATAGTGGCAGACCACGGCTGTCCTGCTGTGGTGATGGCATCCAACAAGGTGACAGGCGACCCGATCGGCATGGATGCAATAATGGGATCGCTGGATGCGATAATCAATAAAGCCCTGAGCCGTGGGATAGGGGATGAACAGTTGATACTTGATCCTGCCATTGGCAAATGGGTCGCTGAAAAAGAACCGATATACGACCTTGAGACTATCGATCGGTTCGAGCGGCTTAATGTGTTTGAAAGACCACTTCTGGCTGCAATATCCCGCAAATCAGTCATAGGAGAGGTACTTGGCAAACCTGCTAAAGACCGGCTTTTTGGCTCCCTCGCAGCGACAGCGGTCGTAGTCAGCAAGGGTGCACATATTATCAGGACACATGATGTTGCAGAGACTCTTGATGTTGTCAAAGTGGCAGGTGCGATACGCAGCCGACGTCCTGTTGTAAGGGACGGGGATTTTGAGGTGTCGATGCTGGATATTACGCATCCTTCGGATGCGGTCATGGCAATGCGCAAAGTCGATGCAACTGAAACGGGCTGTCATGTGATGAAGAACAAGACAGTTAACCGCGTTTTACGTATCAGGAATATCACAACCACAGAAGCACTGATAATTAAGCAGGAAATGCTTGCACGGGGCGGTGATGCTGCACTTGCGCGCGATGCAGTGTCGCATGAGACCGAAAAGACTGATGTGGTAATCACAGGAACCCTGTTGCAAATGGAGCGTTTTATCACCAAACTTGAAGGACAGGCGCGCAGTTTGCCGCTTATTTCCAAAATGATAAGGGGAACGCTTGATCTTCAGATGGATGTGGAATACCGTTATTCGGGGGGATATTAATATGATAATCTCATCAGCCAAACCTTTTGAGGAGATTCTGGCATCGCTTGAGGGTGAAGACGATATTTTCGTGATCGGCTGCAATGTATGCGCTGCTAAACTGCATATTGGGGGTGAGCCTGAGGTTCTTGTCATGTGTGAGCGTCTTAAGGCTGCCGGCAAGAATGTTGTTGGATGGGTACTGCCAACCGCAGCGTGCAGTGTTCGTTCATGGGAATCGCTGGTCGAAAAGAATGCGGCTATTGAAGATGCGCGTGCGATCCTTGTTATGGCATGTGGAAGCGGCACGTCTGTTGTTGCATCGGTAGCGGATGTTCCTGTGTATTCTTCCAATGATACCACTTCACTTGGTGGACTAAGTCATGGTGCTGTCTTGCATGACCAGTGTGCTATGTGTGGAAAGTGCACCATTGCTGATTTTGGAGGCATATGTCCAACTGCACAGTGTGCGAAGGGGCTGTTGAACGGACCCTGCGGTGGCTCAATGGATGGTAAGTGCGAGGTTGACAGGGAAATGGATTGTGCGTGGGAACTTATTTACAAGAGACTCAAGGTGCTTGGACGGCTGGATCTGCTGGACGAGGTTCATGAGCCGAAGGAACACTAAATAACGTGGATATTTTTAAAACACCAACGTAGGCCATATAACGCAAAAGAAGAGTTAGGGGTGAATTTTGCGGGCCAGTCATTTCATCTTTTTATTCATTATATTTTCAAATCTTGTATTACTTATTGGATGATAGCTGATAATTTCACCATTATAAATAATGCAAAAGACCCCAAAAGCACAAGGTGAATGTTGAACAGCATTTGCATCTT
>JAUWBW010000027.1 GCA_030609665.1 Methanosarcinaceae archaeon
ATGTCATTCCGTTTTGGCATTATGCCTCACCTCCCATTGATTTGAGGACCTTGCCAAAGAACAGCTTTTCCGTATCCATTGGACCGGGATTTGCTTCAGGATGATATTGTACACTGAAAATATTAAGGTAATCATGTGAAATGCCCTCGACCGTACCGTCATTGGCATTGGTCTGGGTAATGGAAACATCTGTGCCGTCAAGTGAATCACCATCAACCGCAAAACCATGGTTTTGTGATGTGATATGAACGATTCCCGATTCAAGATCCTTCACAGGCTGGTTTGCACCACGGTGTCCAAACTTGAGTTTATAGGTTTCCGCGCCAAGTGCAAGTGAGATGACCTGATTGCCAAAGCATATCCCTGCTATCGGAACTACGCCTGCCAGTTCGGAAACTGCCTTAATGGCATCTTTTGCATTTTGAGGGTCGCCGGGACCATTGGATACAAAGAGAAGGTCAGGCTCATACGCCTCTATTATAGATACGGAAGTTGTTGCAGGAACGACAGTAACATCAATCCCGCGCGCAAGAAGGCTTGAAAGAATGCTTCTTTTAATTCCAAGATCAATGACCACTGCATGTTTTTGGTCATTTGCCAATGATGCATCACTCTTGATGTGATAAGGTTCGGGACATGTCACCTTTGAGATCAGGTCTATGCTCGATATCTCCGGCTGGCTGCGCGCAAGACGCACTGCTTCCTCGCCATCATCGCTGCCGCATATCAAAGCCGCACGCATTGCTCCGTGCTCTCTCGTTTTTATAGTGAGCATGCGGGTGTCCACTCCTGAAATTCCACAAACTCCTTCGTCTTCCATCAATTTATAAATCGTGCGCGCAGATTTGTGATGATAAGGTTCATTGCACACTTCCCGGACAACAAGCGCTTCTGCTTTTACACCATCTGATTGGAAACGCTCACCACTAACCCCATAATTCCCGATCATGGGATAGGTGAACATCAATATCTGACCCTTATATGAAGGATCGGTCAGAGCTTCCTCATAACCGGTATATTGTGTAGTAAAAACAAGTTCGCCGCAAACGGTACCCTCGGCACCAAAACCGGTGCCTTTGACAATTGTTCCATCTTCTAATCCTATTACTGCATTCATAGTGAGAACCTGCCTATACATATCAAGAATAGGCTATAAGCGTTGCGACAGGAGCGGAGTTTGTGACTATTACCTATATATCCCTGTGGATTAAATTTATATAATAGGATAACGTTAAGTGGTTTCCTATTGGTGGGCATCGATGAGGATTACCTTAATCGACCCTACAACAACGAGAAAATCCTCCCTTTGGTCGGATTAACTCGGAGTATATATTTATAAAATATATACAAAACGAAAACACGCACGTTGTTCGCGTTAACTCGGCTGCCCATACAAGAAGTCCGACAGAGTCGAACTAACATTGCTCACATTGGAACAAATATAAGACTGATAAAAAGGAGCGCAGTACAAATGCTTGAATATGCAATATTCTGGGGATGCACCATCCCGGCACGTTTCCCATTTATGGAAAAATCCATCCGGCTTGTGTTAGACGAACTTGGAGTCAAACTTTTTGACATCGAAGGAGCCACCTGTTGCCCAACAAAATCAATCATAAAAATAGGAGATGAGCTTACATGGTATGCTACAGCAGCAAGAAACATCGCCCTTGTAGAGAAAATGGGAATGGATCTCCTGATACCATGCAACGGCTGTTACAGTGTATTGAAAGAAGCAACAACAGAATTGAAAATTAATCATGAACTTCGCAATGAGATCAATGAGATACTTGCAAATGAAGGACTTGAATACACCGGAAATTTACACATCAAACACCTCATTGAAGCACTATATGATGATATTGGCATAGAAACGATCAAAAACCACATTGTCCTGCCAGTTGATGGAATGAATATCGCAGTCCACTATGGATGCCATATGATCCGCCCCAGTTCAGCGATTCATTTCGATGATCCGAACCATCCTACAAAGTTTGACATTCTTGTCGAATTGCTGGGTGCGAAAAGTGTGGACTTCCCTACAAAGATGCTCTGCTGTGGTAACGACTTAAGCAACGCAGATGATCCGGCAGATTCGGTCGCACTATCCCGTGAGAAGATACTTGAAGTGCAAGAAATCGCAGATGCTATGACAATGGTTTGTCCTGCATGCTTCACCCAGTTCGATTCAAAACAATACCTGATGCAAAAGAGTGGCGAAAAGTTACATATGCCAATCGTGTACTTCACAGAACTCATGGGGCTGGCATTCGGGATCAATCCATCCGAACTTGGAATGGACATGCACAGGGTTGAAACCGATTCTTTCATAGAAACATTTCATGAACGCTCAAAACACCTCCGAATTGCAAAAAAGTATTTCGATATCGCATCACTGCGAAGATGCTATGAATGTGCAGCATGCGTTGACGACTGTCCTGTTACCAAGATAATTCCACGGTTTGAACCAAACCGGATAATAGGGGATGTGTTAAACGGCAAACTTGACGAGGTAGTGAAGTCTCCGAATATCTGGTACTGCACGAACTGCTACACATGTTATGAACTTTGCCCGCAAAAGTTTGGCATGGTGAAGGTCTTTGACTGTCTTAAACACATTTCAAAGGAGCGCGGAACGGCTCCTGATACTTACAAGGGGGGATTCAAGATGTTCATGGACACTGGCAAATTGGGTGAACCCACAGCAATGCGTAAAAAATTGAAGTTGCCCGAACCCCCGAAAAGCGGTGCGGAAGAACTCAAAAAAATGATGGAACTAATCACAGAACGAAAAAAATCCGAATCAAAATCCGAATCAAAATCCGAATCAAAAATGGAATCTTCAGATAACGCAGATGAAGATGAACAAAAAACAGGTGAATAAAATGAGATGTAACTGTTACATTCCATCCGGATGTGCGATCTCCGGCATGATGAGCGAATCGGGAGAACGAATGGATGGAAATGCCATCATAAGATCGATTGCCCTGATGCATGATCGTTCAAACGGCCTTGGAGGCGGATTTGCGGCATACGGGATATACCCAAGACGTGCAGATCAGTATGCATTCCACATGATGTTTGACAATATGGAAGCAAAAGAGAAGTGTGAGGAATACTTTAATGGCACATTTGACGTCGTCCTTGATGAGAAGATACCCACACGCCCGGGTGCGGTGTTTGAAGAAGACACATCAGGAAGGTATCCCGAATATGGCACACAGCCTATCATAAATCCACCTATCCTGTGGCGCTATTTCATAGATGTTCCGGAAGATAAGACTAAGTTCATCTCGGAACGTGAATATGTTGTTGAAAATGTTATGGATATCAACTCGAATGTTGATGGCGCTTTTGTAGCATCATCCGGCAAGAACATGGGAGCATTCAAGGGTGTCGGATACCCCGAAGACATTGGAGTGTTCTACAAACTTGACGAATACAAGGCATATATCTGGACATCACACGGCAGGTTCCCAACCAACACACCAGGGTGGTGGGGCGGAGCACACCCATTCTGCCTTCTTGATTGGTCTATCGTTCACAATGGTGAGATATCATCATACGGGATCAACAAGCGCTATCTTGAGCCATTCGGCTATAAATTAGAACTTCGGACAGACACTGAGGTTGTAGCATATCTTTTCGACCTGCTTGTCCGAAGGCACAAATTACCTATCGAACTTGCAGTCAAAGCACTTGCAGCACCGTTTTGGAAAGACATCGACAAGATGCCGGAAAATGAGCGCAAGATCATAACCGCAATCAGACAAGTCTATGGCGGTGGGCTGTTGAATGGTCCGTTCAGTATTATTCTCGGACATAGCAGAGGTATGGTGGGATTCAATGACCGTATCAAACTCAGGCCAATGACCTGTGCAAGGAAAGATGATATGCTGTACATGGCATCAGAGGAATCAGCGATAAGAGAGATTGCCCCCGATCTTGACGAGGTATGGAGCCCCAGGGCCGGAACAGCAATTGTTGGTGAAATGAATGGGGAGGTAGAAGCATGAGTTCGCAGATACCACCGGAATTTACAGTAATTATAGATTATGACAGGTGCAGGCGGTGCAGGCGATGTGTCATGAACTGCAGTTTCGGATGTATGCAGTTCAAGGATAAAGTAGTGCCTGAACACAAAAAATGTGTGGCATGCCACAGGTGTGTGACATACTGTCCCGAAAGTGCCATCACGATCAAAAAGAACGAACTTGCATACAAGGAGAATGCGAACTGGACACCTGAGATGCGCCAAAATATACTCAAGCAGGCAGAAACCGGCGGGATACTCCTGTCAGGAATGGGTAACCCAAGACCCCAGCAGATACTATGGGACCACATGCTGATCGATGCATGCCAGGTAACAAACCCATCCATTGACCCGCTACGTGAACCAATGGAACTCCGGACATACCTTGGTCGCAAGCCCAATCACCTTGATTTCACACGGGGCGAGAACGGTGATATAGAACTTGGAACCACACTTCAACCACAGGTAAAACTGGATGTCCCGATCGTCTTTGCGGCAATGTCATATGGGGCGGTGAGTCTTAATGCGCACAAGGCACTCGCGATGGCTGCTAAAAAATCTGGCACACTGATGAATACAGGTGAAGGCGGTCTTCATACTGACCTTTACCCATATGCCAGTAATATTACAGTGCAGGTCGCATCAGGTCGGTTTGGCGTACACAGTGAATACCTTAATACGAGCGCAACGGTTGAAATTAAGATCGGACAGGGTGCAAAACCAGGTATTGGCGGACATCTCCCCGGTGAAAAAGTGGGTGATGAGATATCAAGGACAAGGATGATCCCTGTTGGAACGGATGCACTGTCCCCTGCACCGCATCACGATATTTACTCTATCGAAGATCTGTCTCAACTCATTTACGCTATCAAGGAAGCCACAGATTACACAAAACCTGTTGGTGTAAAGATCTCAGCAGTGCATAACGTGGCTGCGATAGCAAGCGGAATTGTACGTGCCGGTGCGGATATTGTCACAATTGACGGATTCCGTGGCGGTACAGGTGCAGCACCGATGGTTATCAGGGACAATGTGGGAATACCAATTGAACTTGCACTGGCTGCTGTTGACCAGAGATTGCGTGATGAGGGGATAAGGAACAATACTTCGATCCTCTGTGCAGGCAGTATCCGTAACAGCGGAGATGTGGCAAAAGCCATAGCTCTTGGTGCGGATGCGGTTGTTATCGGGACTGCTGCACTTATTGCCATGGGATGCAGGGTGTGCCAGAAATGCTATACCGGGAATTGTGCATGGGGTATTGCTACCCAAAAACCGGAACTTGTACGCAGGTTAGATCCTCAGTTGGGTGCAGAGAGACTCTCAAATCTCCTGACCGGATGGAGTCATGAATTGCAGGAGATCTTAGGGTCGCTTGGTGTCAACTCAATCGAATCCCTGCGAGGCAGTCGTGAGAGATTGCGAGGTATCGACCTTGATGAACAGACGTTGAACCTGCTTGGGATCAAACCCGCAGGAATCGGACAGTGAGGTGTAAACATGGTAATGACAATCGATTGCAAAGGAATGTACTACCGAAAACTGAACAAGATGACCCAAAACGCTGTTGCTGAAGGCGAAACCGAGTTCGTACTTGACAATGTGAACGGGCAGCGTTACATTGGAAATGGGATCAATGAAAAGGTTAAGATCACCATAAACGGCGTTCCCGGCAATGATCTTGCAACGTTTATGAACGGCCCCACCCTTATAGTTAATGCAAATGCACAGGACAGTATCGCAAATACCATGAACTCAGGTAAGATCGTCGTGCATGGAAGTGCGGGCGATGTTCTGGGATACGGCATGCGCGGCGGAAAGTTGTATATCAAAGGTAATGTAGGATACCGTACAGGGATCCACATGAAGGAATACAAAAAGCAGATACCTGTGATCATTGCAGGTGGTGTTGCTGGTGATTTCTGCGGCGAGTATATGGCTGGCGGTATTCTTGTCATCCTTGGTTTGAACAAGGATGATGATACGCCGATTGCAGGTGATTATTTTGGAACAGGTATGCACGGGGGTGTGATTTATGTACGTGGAGATATAGATGAGAGTACCTTGGGCAAAGAAGTGAGCATACAGGAACTTGATAAAAAGGACGATAAAACCTTGAAAAAACACCTGACCGAATACTGTGAGCATTTCGGGCTTGACCTTGATGAGGTCATGAGCAAGCCTTTTGTTAAACTGCTTCCGGTATCCAGCAGACCGTATGGAAACCTGTATGCATATTAAATAAAAACCATAACCCGTTGGTGAATAACTATGAGTGAACCGGATGTGTTGAAAACTTTACAGGATGCAGGTCTTGATGTACTCACCTGCATGCAGTGCGGAACTTGCAGCGGAAGTTGCCCCTCTGGGCGATATACAAGCCTGAATACACGAAGAATTGTAAGGAAGGCGCGTAAGAACAGTGATATGCTCCACGACGATGATCTCTGGATGTGCGCCACCTGCTACAATTGTCAGGAGAGGTGCCCACGCGGGATCAAGATCGTTGATGCGATATTGATGATCCGTACAATTGCCGTACATGAAGGTATCATGCTGCCTGCGCACAGGAAGATTAGCGAGTTAGTGCTCAAACATGGTCACGCAGTGCCGATCAATGATGCTACAAAGGAAAAGCGGAAGAATCTCGGTCTGGAGGAACTTCCGGAAACGGTTCACAAATATCCGGAGGCTCTGGCGGATGTTAAGACACTCTTAGAATCGTGCGGATTTGACAAACTTGTAGTTGAAAAACAGGAGTAGAGGACTCAGGAGATATTATGATGAAAAAATTATCACTTTTCCTGGGCTGCATTATCCCTAATCGTTACCCGGGTATCGAAAAGGCTACATATTTGTGCCTTGAAAAACTGGGTATCGACTGTTCAGACCTACCGGGTGCTTCATGCTGTCCCGCGCCCGGTGTGTTCAGGTCGTTCGATAAATCAACATGGCTCGCACTTGCAAGCCGCAACATTGTATTGTCAGAGGAACTCGAGCGCGATGTACTGACGATATGCAACGGTTGCTATGGTTCACTCATAGATGCAAATAATGAACTCAAAGAGAACGCAGCACTGAAAAAGAGTACGAATACCCATCTTGAGAAGATAGGCAAGAAATTCAATGGAAGTGTGGATGTCAGGCACATCGTGGAGTTACTCTATGATGAGTTCGGACCTGAAAAGATCAAGGAGATGGTAACAACTCCACTCAACCTCAGGGTTGCGTTGCATTACGGATGTCACCTCGTTAAACCCTCAAAAGAGCGGCAACTTGGAAGTGTGGAAAAACCCACGTTCTTTGATGAACTTGTTGAGTCTACGGGTGCCGAAAGTGTGGATTACCCGGACAAGATGGCCTGTTGCGGTGCAGGTGGCGGTGTGCGGTCAGCACTTCTTGAAAAGTCACTTGAGATGGTGAATCACAAATTCTCGCGAATTTCTGATGCCGGTGTAGACTGTATCGTGAATGCGTGCCCTTTCTGTCATCTGCAACTTGACGGCGGACAGGCCGAGGTAAAAGAGAAGTTCGGTTTGGAGTATAATATTCCGGTACTCCATTATACACAACTCCTTGGGCTTGCATTTGGTTTTTCGCCGGAAGAACTCGGAATTGACCTGAATGTCATAAAGAACGATGCGTTTCTCGCTAAGCTTAAACTTAAGGAACCCGCAGAAAATTGATGAGGGTATGAAGACATGGGTGAAAAAACAGGTGTTCCAAAGACAGGTGTTTACCTCTGCAGGTGCGGCGGCAACATTTCAGACGTAATTGATGTTGAAAGTATTGTAGATGAAGTTTCTGAAATGGACGGTGTGGTATTTGCTGATGTTCAGGATTATATGTGCAGCAGTGCAGGACAGGGACAGATCAAGAATGATATTGAAGCAGGGAGGATCGACCGGGTGGTCATTGGTTGCTGTTCCCCGAAACTCCATCTTGAAACGTTCCGTGCAATGGCTAAAAAGGCAGGCACAAATCCGATGCTTCTTGAAATAACAAACATCCGCGAGCAGTGTTCGTGGGTGCATGAAGATCCTGATGAGGCTACAAGGAAAGCGAACGGACTGATCAAAGGCGCGGTCTCAAGGATGAACGAACTTGAGTCGCTTGAACCTATCACTAAAGACGTCAAAGACAAGGCTCTGGTCGTGGGCGGCGGTATTGCCGGGATCACAGCAGCACTTGAGATGGCGGATGAGCGCGAAGTTATTCTGATTGACAAGGCACCGTATATTGGTGGACACATGATCGGCCTGTCAAAGACATTTCCGACATTCGATTGTTCCCAGTGTACCCTGACACCAAAGATGGTAGAAGTGTTCAACCATCCGAACATTACGCTATACACCCAGACCGAGGTCGCATCTGTTGACGGTAATGTGGGTGATTTCAAAGTAACACTGCACCACTCACCACGGTATGTGGATATTGATGTGTGTACCTCATGCGGAAAGTGTGCTGACAAGTGTCCAAAGGATGCGATCACGCTGCCGTTTGCACAGGCTATCCCGCAGGCATATATCATTGATATGGAAAAATGTATAGAGTGCGGGCTCTGTGAAAAAGTGTGTCCGACATCTGCTGTCAGGCTTGAAGAAGAAGCAAAAGAACGCCAGGTCGATGTTGGTGCTATCACTATTGCTACAGGGTTCGAGCCAATCGACCCGTCGGTCATTGAGGAATACAATTATGACCGCCATCCCGATATCATAACTGCTATCGAGTTTGAGGATATGCTCTCTGCCAAAAGCAAGACCGGCATGCGGTTGCAAAAGGCGGATGGCACGATGCCGCAGAAAGTTGCTTTTGCGCTTTGTGTGGGCTCACGGGACTTTAACCGTGGGAACAAGCACTGCTCAAAGGTCTGCTGCCTGTATTCACAAAAGCAGGCACAATTGGTGCTTAAGATGAACAAGGACGCGGATGTGACATTGTTCTATATCGATATGCGATCGGCAGGCAGGCGGATGGAAGAGTTCTACCAACATGCGCAGGAGATTGGAGTGAACTTTGTTCGCGGGCGCGTGGCTGAAGTGAATCCGCTGGAAGATGGCGGGTTACAGGTACGTTATGATGACACACTCCTTGGAGAAAAAGAGAGTGATAAATTCGACATGGTTGTGCTGTGTCCTTCACTTAACCCTTCAAGCGGTTCGCGCGAACTTGCAGAACAGTTAGGTGTACCTGTTGGCGGCGACGGTTTCATTGAAGAGAAGCATGTCAAGATCGATCCGGTGAGCACACTGAACCAGGGCGTGTTCGTGGCAGGATGTGCGATCGGACCAAAGGATATTCATGATTCTGTTACGGAATCGATTAGTGCGGCGCACAAGATATCAAGGTTCCTTGGAAAAGGAAAAATTTCGATATCACCCGAAAAACCTGTGATACGTGATGGCTGCGATGGATGCGGGATTTGTGTTGAAGTGTGTCCGTATGATGCATTTACGATGGACAACGGCAAGCCTGTACTCGACCCGCTCTCATGCAATGCGTGCGGGATATGTGCGGCAGAGTGTCCGCAAAAGGCTATCGAGATCGCAAATTACACACGCGGGCAGTTAAAAGCACAGGCTGAAGGAATACTTGATGCCGGCATGGGTGTGCTCGTGTACATCGACCCGGCTGCGTATGCGGCTGCTGATATTGCGGGTGTGAATAGGACTCACTATTCACCGCTTATCAGGTTTATTCAGGTGCCGTCCATCCATATGCTGGATGCGGATATCGTGAACCATGCATATGAGCACGGGGCCGGTGGTGTGATGCTTATTGAGGGTACGACTGACGAGGTACTTACATCGCGGTCCAAAGACCTGTACAGTAAGTTGAAGAAGGCTACGAAAGAACACAAGAAGCCTATCAGGTACTCGCATATCGAGACTGCTCAGTATGAGAAATTGATGAACCTTCTGAATGTGTTCGCAGACCAGGCGGCTTCGCGGGCGGCTAAGAAGAGTGCGAAGAAAGGAAAAGAAATAAAAGAGTAGTTTGATGGGGCGTAGGCTCCCTTTTCATGTTTTTATCAATTATTCCATATTTATCTTAACTCAAATCCCCGAATACTTGAACGATAAATGATAATCGGAGTTGTCATATGGCTAAAATGGTGAGCAGCGGATTAACCTCACTTGATGATGTTTTACAATCCTTTCGCCTGGGTGATAACGTTGTCTGGCAAGTTGATGATCCGGAAGATTATTCATACTTCGCCGAAAATTTCATCCTGCAGGGCATAAAGGATGGTTATAAGTGTGTTTATCTCCGTTTTGCACCACATGAACCGGTTCTGAAGCCTGTTGAAGGGCTTGATATTTTAGATGTCGACCCTGCCAAAGGGTTCGATTTTTTCAGTAGCGAAGTACACACCATAATTGAAAGATACGGCAAGGAAGTTTTCTATATATTCGACAACCTGTCGTCACTGGTCGTTGAATGGGCCAGCGACGAACTTTTGGCCAGTTTCTTCAAGGTCACGTGCCCTTACCTGTATGAACTTGATACCATTGCATTTTTTGCCATCACACGCGGCAGACACGGCCATTCGGCAGTTGCAAGGATAAGGGATACTACCCAACTACTGCTGGATGTCTACCATGTGGAGGGGAAAACATACTTGCATCCATTGAAGGTTTACAATCGTTATTCTCCGCAGATGTTCTTACCGCATGTGATGTCCGGGGGAAAGTGGGATCCTGTCTCTAACAGCGGGGATGCAGCTGCAGTTTCAACAATAGACCGCAGGAAAATACTTTACAGCAGTATGAGTACCATTGCTCCATGGGACAGTGTGTATAAAAGACTTACACAATACTATGAACAGGGAGTGGAGCAGAAACTCACACCCGAAATAGTGGTACTCAAGCAGGAACTTTCCAGAATGATCATAGGTGACCACCCCAGGTTTAACAAACTTGCTGATAATTACCTGACACTGGAAGATCTTATTGCCATAAGAGACCGCATGATCGGCTCGGGGCGGATCGGAGGGAAGGCAGCCGGAATGCTGATTGCGCGCAACATCTTGCTAAAGGATGGTACAGGGGTGGATTTTTCCGGTATAATAGAACCCCATGATTCATTCTATGTAGGGTCAAACGTGTTCTTTTCATTTTTGGTAAATAATGACCTTTTCCGCCTTAAGTTACAATTATCGAAAAACTCCATACTGGCTAAAGAAATGTACGAATACATGGAACAGCGTTTTATCGATGGAGAATTCCCGGATGAGATCATAGAGCAGTTCAGGGATATGCTGGATTATTTTGGACAGGCCCCCATAATCGTGCGATCGAGCAGCCTGCTGGAGGACAGTTTTGGGAACGCGTTTGCAGGCAAGTACAGGAGCGAGTTCTGCACCAACCAGGGAGATCCGGATGAAAGACTTGCAGCATTTATTCGCGCAGTCAAACTTGTCTATGCCAGCGCCCTGAACCCTGATGCCCTGGCATACAGGAGAACGCATGGTCTTGAGCATGATGATGAGCAGATGGCAATCCTTGTACAGCGCGTATCAGGCACTCCGTATAAGAATTATTTCTTCCCCACCCTTGCAGGCGTAACATTCTCAAGGAACCTATTTGCATGGACACCGCGTATCGATCCACATAAGGGAATGATCAGGCTGGTGTTCGGTCTGGGCACACGTGCTGTTGACAGGGTTGGCAGGGATTATCCCCGGATGATCGCAGTAAGTCATCCTGAACTGAGACCTGAGATGGGAACTGAGATAACAAAATATTCCCAGTGGGAGGTAGATGTTCTTGACATTGAGAAAAATGACTTTAAGACATTGCCTATTACTGAACTGCTTTCAGATGGTGATTATTCGAACCTTAAACTGTTTATGTCCATATTCAAGGACGGCACTCTAACAGAACCACGTACTGCGCTTCGTGGAATTCCATCCGGAAATTTTGTCCTTACATTCAATAACCTTATACGACAAACGGATTTTGTTGAAATTATAGGAAAGATATTGGACATAATTGAGAATGGTTACGGGCAGCCTGTGGATATGGAATTTACAGCATTTGTTGATTCAAATGCAAGAATACGAATAAATATAGTGCAGTGCCGCCCCATGATCATCCCCGGAACTGCCGGACTGGTCACCATGCCTGAGAATATACCGACAAAGAGCCTACTGTTCCATTCAAGCAAAACCATAAATGCGGGTATGGTCAGTAACATACGATATATTGTATATATCGACTCGAAAGTGTACGAGAAAATTGAAGATGTTGAGATCAAGAGATCAATTGGTCGTGTTGTGGGGAGAATTAATGAGAAACTTGGGTCAAAGTATACAAGGCTTATGATGATAGGACCAGGACGGTGGGGCAGCAGCAATATAGACCTTGGCGTAAATGTATCGTATTCGGACATAGACAATACTGCTGTTTTAATTGAGATTGCAAGAGAGGAGGCAGGTCATACTCCTGAAGTGTCATATGGGACACACTTTTTCCAGGATATTGTGGAGGAACAAACTATTTATGCGCCTGTTTATCCTGATAAAGCGGAATCCATGTTCAATGAGGCATTTTTTAATGAGGCAGAAAACGTGCTCACCGAACTGCTGCCTGATGAGATGAAATTCGAGAGTTTTGTCAAGGTAATAGATGTTCCTGCATCATCAGGTGGTGCGTATGCCTTCATGGTGGCAGACCCCGAGAATGGTGCTGTGTG
>JAUWBW010000193.1 GCA_030609665.1 Methanosarcinaceae archaeon
TATATCTGGCTTCGAAGTCGGATGGTACTGTCACTGATCCTTGTAAATGCCTGAACTGGCGCACCTCTGCGCTCAACACCAAAGGCAGGGAATGCCTGACTGAACTTACCGTCTGCAAATGCTGCAACGGCTAACAATTCAGCAGCAGTGACTGAACCCTGACCGCCTCGACCATGAATTCGTATCTCTTTCATCTATATTCTTCTCCATAAACATGTGGGGAATAATTTTAAAATCGCTCGATTAAGCCTTAATATAGCCAATAATAATTACAATTTACTTGCATTCACATGATAATTGAAATGAGTGTAGTAAATGCAATGTATAATGGTGTAGAATAGTATTTAGTCTTTCGGTGAATCACGTACTTATGACGTGATTTTAGTATGTATCTGCGCACATCCTATCCATTACATCAATTATCGATCCAATGGTCTTTGCCTCATTGAGTTCCTCGCGTATATGTCGGCTTCCTGCAACCCCTTTTGTGAATGCCTTGGATTGTGCTTTGATGTCACCCAATGAAAAAATATCATACTGCTTCAACAATTCGATGTATTCCATAAAATCACTAACCTGCCGGTTGCAATAATCAATCTCAAGTGGTTCCCCGTGTTCCAGATAATGCGATACTTGCCTGAAAATGAATGGATGTCCAATCGCAGCACGCCCGATCATCAAACCGTCACACTCCGTGTATTCGAGTGCATGTTTTGTAGATTCACCATCCTTTATGTCACCATTGGCAATTACGGGAATGGACAGTTCTTTTTTGATCCTCTTTGCATATTCAAGGCTGGAAGTACCACTATACATCTGCTCTCTTGTCCTGCCATGTACAGTGATAGCGCACGCGCCTGCACTCTCGATCGTTCTCACAATTTCCAGCGTCTTCTCCATATTATCGAACACCCGTATCTTTGCACTTACGGGTGTACTGATATTGTCAGCGAGACTACTAACGATGTCATGAACAAGTGATGGAGAATTAAGCAAAGCCGACCCGCACTCCTGCCTGACAATAAGAGGTGCAGGGCAGCCCATGTTGACATCAATAATGGCGGGTCGGTAGGTTTCTTCGAGTATCAGGGCAGCCTGTGTCATGGTGTCAGGGGAGTTGCCGAATATCTGTATGCAGAACGGCTGTTCATCCTCACACGTCAACCCGCGCTGCATGGTCTTTTCACCCTGACGCACAACTGCGTTTGCACTTATCATTTCCGAGTATGTGAGGGCTGCACCGTATTTTTTGCACAGCATCCGAAATGCCAGATTGGTGACATTTGCCATAGGGGCAAGAAAGAGGTTATTTGGGAGTTTCAGGTTTGCGATTTTCATGCTTGGTTTTTGGAATTTGGATTCTAATGGTTTGTGGATTGGGCTTTGTTTTGGCGTGAGTGAATAAAAGAGTTGCCGTGAATTAGATATATGTGCATATTTCGCAATACATTTCATTTAGAATGAAAGGTTTTATACAATAGTTTGCAGTGGGAGTGAAAAGGTATATAAACAAACAACTCAAACAATGTAATAATGGACCCAAGAATACTAAAAGAACTGGTAATGGAGCAAAAAAAAGAGTTCGAAAGTGATGATGACTTTGTGAAAAGATATGCACTTGACAACATTGCACAATATCTGGAACTGCCACATGTACTGATTATATCAGGGCTTAGAAGATCCGGCAAAAGCACATTGCTTAAAGAAATTCATAGATACTATTTCGATGGCGAGACCATCTATTACTTTAACTTTGAAGATGAACGCCTGATGGATTTTACGGCTTCTGACTTCAATCTACTGTATGAAACCTTTGTTGAACTTATGGGCGAGTGCAAGACATTTTTCTTTGATGAGATCCAAAACGTTACGGGCTGGGAATTATTTGTAAGACGGATGCACGATCGGGGATTTAAGTTCGTAATAACAGGTTCGAATTCCTCAATGCTTAGCAAGGAACTGGGGACCAGGCTCACCGGGCGCTACATAGGATTGGAATTGTTTCCGTTCTCATTCAATGAATTCCTCGATTTTCATGGCATCAATGTCCCCGATATCCTGTTGGTCGAAGACAGGGCAGCGATAAAAAAGCAATTCAGTGATTATCTGCAACACGGCGGCATACCTGAATACCTGAAATATGACAATGAACTGATACTCAAGACACTGTATGATAATATATTATACAAGGATATTTTTGCAAGATACGGACTCAACGATGAAAAGACACTCAAAGAACTGTCCTTTTACCTTTTCTCAAATTACGGAAGCGAGATCAGTTACAACAAACTACGCATCATGCTTGGCGTTAGCATAAATACCGTAAAGAATTACATCGGATACCTGGAGAACTCATACCTTGTGTTTTCCGTACCAAAATATGATTATTCTGTCAAAAAACAGATATATTCCCCCAGAAAAGTGTATGCAATTGACAATGCACTGATAAATATCACATCATTCAAATTCTCAAGAGATTATGGAAAACTGCTGGAGAATCTTGTTTTTATCGAACTTAAAAGAAGGAACAAGGACATCTATTACCACAGGGTAAATCACGAGTGTGATTTCATTATACGGG
The DNA here is from genome assembly GCA_030609665.1 of Methanosarcinaceae archaeon. Lineage (GTDB taxonomy): Archaea > Halobacteriota > Methanosarcinia > Methanosarcinales > Methanosarcinaceae > Methanovorans. Next base: position 2,582 of record JAUWBW010000193.1, read on the forward strand.
AACATAATGTGATAACAGATGCAATACAGGTCACTGCCAATTTAAATTTGAAAGGAACTAAAGAAAGGGAATATGAGGGATTACTTGAAGATCTGAACACATACAACCTTGATGAAGTTTTGATCTTGACAGAAGATGAAGAATTTGAAGACACATACAAGGGCAAGAAGGTAGTGGTGATGCCCGTATGGAAGTGGCTGTTGGATTGATGCGAGAAAATGCTCACTTCATTCGCATTAACTCGCACTACATAATTCCATCAATTATATACTGTGAAAAAACACATTGCATACCTGACTTAAATAGTCTTAAATATGTTAAAACCAAGAACTTAACCCGAATAATAGTTGGAGTGATATTATATGGTTGTAGAATTAAAGAAAGGCGTTTACTGGGTTGGGGTCGTTGACTGGAACATAAAAAAGTTTCACGGGCACGAATATTCGACACACAGGGGATCGACATATAACTCATATCTGATAGTCGATGAAAAGATCGCACTTGTGGACACGGTACTTGGATCTTATTCCAATGAGATGATCGGGAACATTAAGAAGATCGTTGATATAGAAAAGATCGATTACGTTATTGCAAACCATGCCGAATCAGACCACTCTGGCGGGCTTCCTGCACTAATGGAACTCATACCGGATGCTACAGTTGTTGTATCGGAGAAGGGAAAAGAGAGCATCCCCGGACATTACCATGAGGATTGGAACTTCAAGGTGGTTACAACAGGCGATACCATCAGTCTTGGCAAGGATGGTCTTGTTTTTGTCAAAGCGCCAATGCTGCACTGGCCTGACAGCATGATGACGTATCTTACAGGCAAAAATATCCTGATGCCAAACGATGCGTTTGGACAGCATTTCGCTTCATCTAAACGTTTCAATGATGAGGTTGATGAGACAGAAGTCTATCAGGAAGCAATAAAATATTATGCGAATATCCTCACACCATTCAGCGACCTTGTCACCAAAAAACTCGATGAGTTCGTAAAACTGGATATTCCAGTTGATATAATAGCTCCAAGCCACGGAATAATCTGGAGAAAAGACCCGATGCAGATCGTTGAGAAATATTACGAATGGGCATCC
>JAUWBW010000174.1 GCA_030609665.1 Methanosarcinaceae archaeon
ACCACAGAGGACACAGAGAAACACAGAGATTGTATCTGATTTTACTCTCTGTGTCCTCTGTGCCCTCCGTGGTTTATTGCTTATCACTTGTTGGAATTTGCATTTTATTAGTTAATATTGTTTGGTTTTTAACTATAGTTGATGAGAAACCTGCCATTTCATTGCCATACGTGTTGCCGCTTGCGGCATATATCAGATTATTTTTGGTTGTTCCATCAGTGATGGTAATAACTAACTGATAAATGTCTACCGGCGAACTGCCTACATTGAGTCCAACCCTGAGTTTCAACATATCTGCAGTGTCGGACATGTTGGCAGATGACGTTTTTGCTCTAATGCCCTCAATATTTTTTACGACAAGGTTAGATGAGACTTCCGCAACTGCCTGTTTTCCTGTTGATTGTGCTTTTTGCTGAAGGGTGCCGGATGTCTGGATCAACAGTGAGGCTGCAACAGCCGCAATAAGCACCATTGAAATGAAGACAATAAGTGTGCCGATACCAACTTGTGCCCACTCATCTTTTTTCATAATATGATCTTCCTATGGTGCATCTAACTATTTGCTGTGATGATGCATATTGTTTTGTATCTTAAATAATGTGTTGATGGAAACGCAAAAGCATCAAGGTATTTTTGCATTATCGAATTAACAATTCAAATTCTGTCGAGTTCTGCAATTCAATTTGTCAACCCCCCGGTTTCCACTGCACAATTAATCATGATAAATTTCTCTGCATATTAGTTTAAAGTGATCTGAGCACTTTCTGAGAAGTTGCGTAACCACTGACTTAAATACCCTCTTATTTCCACTGCAGATTTAATCACTATAAACCCCTCTGCACACCAATTTCAAGTAAATATGAGCATTTTCTGATAAGTTGCGCAATTTCATACTTAAAAAACCCCCTCATTCCCACTGCACATTTAATCATGATAAATCTCATTGCATGCAGATTGTGTTTGCGGCTGGATCAATACTGCAAATCTCCTTCTTGCAACCATTTCCAAAGTGGCATGAACCGAATGTTATTACCCTTGAATTCTTCCACATCTTCATGATCCCATGTGATTACAAGAAGATCACTGCAATTCAATTCTTTTGCTGCCCCGACAAGCGATCTTAATTCACGTTCTTTTGTTTTGGGATTATCAATATCATAACATACCTGTCTCAATTGTGATACATCAGCCCCTTCCTTGATCACAAAATCAACTTCGCGGTGTTGTGAGTCTTTCCAGTAATACATCTCAAGACGTGAATTTGAATTCGATATTTGTCTTAAGAGTTCCACTGCAACGGTATTCTCCATTAAATCCCCGATGTTCTCCGAAAATTTGAACTCGCCACAGCATTCGCATTGATATGTAAAGTAACCGCGACTCTTGTTCTTGGAGGAAAGCATCTTGTTGACTTCTTCGACCTCAACATTGCGAAGAATGTCTTTACGATTAAGACAAAATTGTTCCCAGTTGTCGTTGTCCTCGAATATACGTTTGACAGTGAGAGTTTGCTTGGATGGAAAGATAGCAGTTTGCAACAATGAGATGAATTTACATAGAACTTAATAAAACATATTGCTTATAAGTGTGAGAAGTTATAAATTATATACTATGAAAAAATATGTGTAACCTCTTGCGAATGAAATTCTGGCCACAGAGAATGGAATTAATACAACTCGTGCTCCTCTGTGACCTGCACGCCTTGCGGGCGTAGCAGGCACTCAACTCCGTAGGAAGTGAGTGTCCTGCACGCCTTGCGGGCGTAGCAGGCATTCAACTCCGTAGGAAGTGAGTGTCCTGCACGCCTTGCGGGCGTAGCAGGCACTCAACTCCGTAGGAGGTGAATGTCCTTTGTGGTCAATTACATTTTGTTTATCAGATCATAGAAATGGTGACTTCATAATGAATGTTGTTGTGAAACTTGGTGGCAGCCTGATAAATTCAGCGCCGGATATTGTAAATTGTCTGCTCGAATATGCGAATTCTGCAAAAGGCCGCAATGTTCCAATACTTCTCGTGCCGGGTGGTGGTATATTTGCAGACTCGATACGCTCTGTCGTCAAGCAATACGACATCGGCGAAGTTGCAGCACACTGGATGGCTTGTCTTGCAATGGAACAGTACGGATATTACCTCATTGATAAAACAGGTGCGAGAGGGATTAACTCAATTAACGACCTGCAGTCCGGCATTTCCATTCTCCTGCCATATCGGCTTTTGAAAGAAACGGATGAGCTTGCGCACTCATGGGATGTTACATCCGATACCATTGCAGCATGGGTGGCAAATATGGTCGATGCACGGCTTGTTAAAGTGACTGATGTTGACGGTATTCTTGTCAACGATATACTTATGCAGGAGATCGGGGCAACCGGTCTTTTGGACATGGGAACAACCTGTGTCGATACTGGTTTGCCGGAATTTATTCGCGCAAACGGTATAGATTGTGTTGTTGTAAATGGACACTATCCTGAGCGGGTAATCGCTGCGGTTGAAGGGGAGGCTGTTATCGGAACATACATCAAGGGGAATATTTAAATTATATACCGCGTATGTACTGAAATCATCAAAATGCTGAATACTGTTTAGTATTTTATTATACATTTCATATACTATTCAAGTAGCGCTAAATCTTGATCTTAACTATGTTCAAACTTAAGATCAAATCTAAAATAAACTTAATGTTAAACTTAAAATCACAATTATAACTATAAAGGAGATATTTAATGGCAAAACCAAAAGTCGAATTCTGTACATCATGTGGTGTGCGTCTCGTAGAACGCGGTTATGTGAATTTTCCATGCCCTGCATGTGATGCAGAACTTGGAAGATGCGTAAGCTGCAGGCAGCAGAGCAATGAATACACATGCAAAGAATGTGGATTTGTAGGACCATAAGGTGTTGAGAATGGGAGAAGTTGCAGCAACGATCAAGATCATGCCGGAGAGCCCTGAGACCGATCTTGCAGATCTTAAAACCAGACTTGAGGCAGTATTGCCAGAGGGTTCTGAATTATATGGTTCAAAAGAAGAACCAATTGCATTTGGCTTAAAAGCACTCATACTTGTCGTACTTGTGGGCGACCTTGAAGGCGGCACAGAACAAGTGGAAGATGCATTTGCAGCAGTTCCCGGTGTTGAAAGCGTTCAGGTTACTGAACTCGGGCGCCCTGTTTAAGCACATTTTTTCAACACACATATTCTTTTTTTCTTTTTTTTGTGGGCTTGTAGATCAGGGGAAGATCGTTACGTTCGCAACGTAAAGGCCGCGGGTTCAATTCCCGCCGAGTCCACTAAAGGGCTTAGATGGGGAGAATCTTAGGTTTGCGCGCAGTCGGCGCTTTCCAAAATCCATCCATTGAGAACACACGTCACCCCTTTCCTCTCGACCTACTTTTACAGTAGGTTACAATATGCATTTATTCTGTTGTTGCAATATGGGGTATATACGAGCACAGAGTTGTAGGTGCGAGAGGTTGGTTAGTTGTTCGCCTGCTGGGCGGCGAGTTCCAATTAACGTGCTTATGGCGCCTTTTCCCCCATTGCAACCCTGTTTGAATGTAAACTGCCCCAATCTTTCGATCAGCTCAGTACCATACAGTACTTCTGCCAGTCCTGAACTCATTCTACATTCTCCTCTTCCAAACTATCCGCCGATAGTAGAAATAGTTCATGGAGCTTGTATTCCAATACTTCCTTTTCGATTAGTTTTGTCCTGTATTCTGCAACCATAGATTGTGAAAGGGTGCAAGATAGTGTATATTCCGCAATGTGCTAATTCTTCGCCTCCTTTAGTCTCTCTGGTTAAGAAATCCTTGCCTTTAGCTGTCAGGCGGTATTTCTGCTTACTGCTGCTGAGTTTTTCTGGAATCGTCATTTCAATTAATTCTGCATCCAGCGCGGGATGGAGGTAGTTATCCCGAAAATTAGGTCGGTGCTTAATTCCCAGAGCACTGCGTAGAGCACCGGTGGATTTTTCTTCATCTGTAAGTGCCAACAACAGTCTCTGTATTGGCTCATCTGACTGGGTCGGCAACTGGGTCGGCAACTGGGTCGGCATCTCCAAAGGAATGGCTTACAATTACCTGCGGGAACTCAAATCAATGGGATATATCACAGGCGATGATGGCTACACCATCACGGATGCAGGGAAGATCGCTGTGATATGAACTGAATATGCTATTTTTGACATTGTTGACATCTACACAAATTCGGGCGATCGAA
>JAUWBW010000202.1 GCA_030609665.1 Methanosarcinaceae archaeon
ACCACAGAGGACACAGAGAAACACAGAGATTGTATCTGATTTTACTCTCTGTGTCCTCTGTGCCCTCCGTGGTTTATTGCTTATCACTTGTTGGAATTTGCATTTTATTAGTTAATATTGTTTGGTTTTTAACTATAGTTGTTCTATTGACCTGAAATAATCAGAAATCACCAATATGCAACCACCGCTCTTGCTTTGTTCAGATTATCTTCTAACTTTTTAAGACCTGTTAGAAGTCCCCACCATTCAAAAAAGTTTTGTGAATCACTAAGATCACCGCTTTCGAACTTAACCAAGAACTCTGCGGATTTCAAATGATACTTTTCTTCGAACTCCTGAATTTCAGTTTCCACTAGATGTTTTTTCGATTCTAAAAGTACTACTTCTTTTTGTATTGACTCTTTAACAACAGGAATAGCATCATCGGCAATTGCAACATTCATATTTTAATTTATGTCCACTCCATTTATTAAACTTTTGTAGCTTTTAGAGTAAATCTCCCAACTCACCCCATCCTCTCAGCCCTTTTCGCAGCCTGAATCTCCTTGATTCTCCGAATTACAATCTCCAACAGGAACAGCAGCAGTGCTGCAATAATAAAGTACATCTTCCAGCTCACAGGCTCCTGAACAACCCTCTCCGAGTTCGCTTTTGCATCCTCAAGAAGCAGCGCGCGGGCGTCCCGTTCAGTGTATGTTTTTCCGCCACTGGATTTAACAAGGGCCGGCAGTTCTTCATTCAACCCGACATCGCGGTATTCGAGTGCATAGTTCACTGCAACCGGATAACCTGAAATGTCGTGCATCCCGATCCGGTCAGGATCTATCGTAGTATCGTATGTGTTCTTACCAATCACTGAAAGTTCAAGCGGCTCGGTGTCATCAAGTGTCAGTGTAGGCAAAACGCCTTCATCATACATCGTGAGGGTAAGTGTCACAGGCGTGCCAAACCATGCATCCATTCCCTCAAGCACGGCTCCTTCTTCCACACGCGGATTTCCGATAGCCCAGTTGAGAGTGGCGGATGTGAGTTTTGAATTATTGCCGGCATACATCTGTGAACTCCAGATGCTACCGCCGCCGTATCCGTTATCGGTTGTCAGGGATGCGACTCGTCCAAGTCCGTATCGCCAGGTGGTGAGTACAGGCTTCCCTGTGGATGTGATTATTATCCTGTCCGCGCCTGCTTTTGGTGTAACGTCATTGTAGCCTGTGATATTGCCCGCAATCTCGATGTTTCGTGTAATGAAATGTTTGGGGTTGTATTCGATGAGTGGGAAGACGTAAAGAGTGATTGTCTCATCTTCCGGCGGTTTTTCGAGTTCCTCGAAGATCAGGTTTGCGCGCTGTCCAATCTCAATAGGGAAGTATGTACCTTCAACCTCGTCCATCAATTTTTGTGCATATCCGACACCCCTGTCATCATACTGTGACGGCGCACTTGATCTTATATGCACGTAATACAAATTCACACCGTCATCGTGAAGTTGCGATGCAATCTCCAGACCGGCATCATAGGATGTTTCAATTCCACCATCTGATATGATAATTACATCCAGTTCCCCAACTTCGCTTTCCAGCCACTGCTGTGCGATAATAAGACCTTGGTCCAGTGATGTAGTACTACTATCACCCGGTGTCAATTTAGAAATATCTTGTTCAAGCTTAAAAACATTCGAATCCGAACTGAGTGGTACAAAACCATCTGACACATCTACGCCAGTGCTACCAAATGCGATCACACCTGCATATGCATCTCTCAAATTTTCATTTTGAAGCGTGAATATAGCATTGCTTAAAATATCACCCTGTGTTCCGTGATGGGATGTACTTGGTGACACATCCAGAACCAGCACCACGTTCCTACCGCCCCGCCAGTCAGTCGGTTTCGACATCACAGGCAGCAGTTCTTCAAATGACGAATCAAGATAATCACCGTAATTATACGCACGCTCTCCGCCGGCAACAACAAGACCATTTCCATCTGTCACGTATTTCTTAAGCGTCTTGACATCGTTTTCAGACAGGGTATTTATGTGCTTATTGTCAAGTATAACAACCTTTTTGTCATCAATGTCGGACAGTCCGCCAGTTGTTGAAACATCATACAGGTCGAATAAGATCTTGGTAAGTGGTGATTCTGTATTATCGGTTATCAAATGTATCTTTGGTTTTGGAACCGCATATATAGATTTGTAAAACTTGTTGTTGATGTGGTCACTATCCGCATCAGCAGGCGTCAGGGTTACACTGATCGTATGTGCTCCGAGTGATGTGAATGTATGCGGAATTGGCGTAGTTTTTGTGCGGGTTGTTTGGGTATAGGAACGGCTGCGTACCAGTTCATCATTGACGTACACCTTGATATTATAGGCAGTTTCACCATCCCCTGCCTGTGAAACAACCACGTCGAACTGATTCTCATTTCCAATGACAACCGTTTTGTCGCCTTTGATCTCCACACTCAGATCATTGACCTTAAGTTCAGGTTCAATAGAATAGACAGTCGTCCCCGTTTCCTTCGCGAACTTGAACGCATCCTCAAAAGTTTTACCGTAATTGTTGTTTCCGTCAGTTACAAGCACGATCTGGTTATCGCCCCTTGAATACTGTACTATCGCATCCCCGATTGAAGTCTTGTCCCCGCTGACCTTGACAAGTGTTGTCGGAGTCTGTGCAGTGAGTGCTTCATATATTCGGGATGCAGTACCTTCTTCGAACAACTGCATGCTGGCAGTCTCATCAGAGATAATGACGAGATTAGGTGTCTCATCCATTGTTGTCTTGCTGACAAGAGTATAAGGTGATGCCAGTGCGATAATAAGCAGCAATGCGATGATGAGCCTTGATTCAACAAGTCCTGTCTTTGCACCTTTTTTGATCAGGTAAATACCGACAGCCAGCACTGGAAGGATCAGCCACAGCATTTGTGGGTTTTCAAGTGGCAACGATATCATTACAACTCACCTCGCTTTCGTATTATCAGTATCTCAAGTAGCATCAGTAGGAATGCACCTGCTATCAAGTAGATGTCAAGGTCCTTTTTGGCGGTATAGGTCGTCGCCCTCACGACACTTGGCTCGGTCTTTGAAAGTGAGCGTTCGATGACATCTGACGCATCCACAGTTGTATCCGATTCCCTATCGTTGTAGAGGTTGACCGCAATCCTCTTGCCTGCCACCTCGTAGATGCCGATCTCATCATACAGCACGCGATTGCCTGACATTGCACCGCTTGGTGCTGTATAATCTTGGGCTTTTGAGAGTGCGGTTATTGCGCCTGTCTTTATGTTGTAATCAGTGATGTCTCCTGCTCCACCGAGCCAGCCGATAAGTTTTGCCCAGAATACCGGATATTCGGGGAGGTTGTGGAAATTACCCCATGCATTCTCTCCCAGTGCATCGTTGAGTCCAAAATATACCACCGTGCCGTCACCAATTGGTTGGTAGGTAAGTATGGGAATGTTGTTCTCTGTAGCCACAAGTGATGTGGAATCACTTCTG
>JAUWBW010000082.1 GCA_030609665.1 Methanosarcinaceae archaeon
GAGATAATAATGGATCACAACCACATACTTGCCGGGAAGACGCTGATATTCGAGGTGACGCTGGTTGAAATAATGGGCGATATCCTGTGATAAGTTTAAGAGATTTGGCACTGTCCCATTTCCCAGTTATTTTTCAGACACGGATTTACACGGATTAACGCTGATTTAAGGTTGCATCTGGTATCCACTTCAAATCAGAGGGTAAAAATAATAGCCACAGAAAACACAGAGAAAAAAGCAATGGGTCTCTGTGCTCTCCGTGTCCTGCACACCTTTCGGGTGTAGCAGGCACTCAACTCCGTAGGAGGCGAGTGTCCTCTGTGGTTTATTTTCTTTGCCATGATTCATTTCATCCGGAATAAATTAAAAAGACTCACATTTGGCACCAGACGCTCTCCGGATACGCCCGAAGATGGGGCAGAGCCTCGCCGATCTGTCCGATGCTATACAGAATGCGGAAAAATGATGCGGTAAATGTATTTGGCAATTATGTTTTGCTCTTCTTTACGATCCAATAGCCGCCTTTGTCAGGGCCGACACGTTCAATGTCTCCCGTTTCCCGCAACTTTCGAATAGCGCGCTCAATGGCACTGGTGGATTTTCCGATTTGCTTTGCCAGCTTTGCGATCGAAAGACCGCCGTCGTCCCTGAGCAAGGCAATAATCCGATCCGGCGTTTTCTCCAGCGTTTTCTCCAGCGTTTTCTCCAAACCTTCGGTTTTTACGAAATCGCCCAAGTTCGCTTTCGGATGCACTGGCAAGCGGATCAGGAAATAGCTCCGGTCATCGTCGGTCTCGAACTCGGGAGGCGGAGAACCGTTATTTTTCATGACCTTCAGGATTTTGGAGATGCCGGTGGAACGGCCTTCGGTAAGGTCCAGTTCTTTTAGAAATTCGCCGATGCGGCGGTTGCGGTAGCGACGGGAAACGGCCGTCCCCTGTTTCAAGTCTTTCAGGCGAATCGAGCGATCCGGGCCAGGGAAACTCAGAACTACCAGTTCTTGCGGCATTATCCGCACTTCGATGGGTTCACGGATCTCGTAGGAGCGATGATAGACGGCATTGACCACCGCTTCCTCTATGGCTGCATAGGGGAAGTTCCACAAGCGCTCCGCCTCGGCGCGGTCAGGATATTTAATAACTGTCTGTTTGAGGTAATTGGTCTGAATGAAACTCAACGCATCGCGGGTGATGCGGTCTAGTGGTCCTTTGAATATTTTCTCATCAAAACGGTCGCCTCCGGCGCCTTCAGGAAACCAGACCACATCGATCTGCGTTGTCGGAAAGAAGCGCCCGGGGTATTCGTTGAAAAAGAGCAGACCTACGTTTTTCGGCAAAGACATTTCCGAAGGACCGCCCACCACATTCATCTGCCGACCCAGAGCTTCGGCTGAGATATCGCGGGCTTCATCGGCCAGATCGCTACCCACTTTGCGCAGGAAATCTTCCATCAGGCGTGTTGAGAGGTCGGCGAGGCTGGCCTCGCGGTTGAAACGGTCGTCGAATGGAATCTTTGCTGTCAAGCTGATCAATTCCTGCTCATCGTCACCTTTTGCCTCGATGGTGCTGGCATAGCGGCGAATGTAGTAGCGGTATTCATTGGTTTTAGCCGTAACCAACTTTGGCACCTTGTAGGGGCGGTGTTGTCCGCCTGGCGCCCACAGCACCAGCAGATTGCGTCCTTCGAAATGCTCGACACTTAGCAAGGGAAAATAGGGCGGTTGGATCTGGTTGCAAAAGCCCAGCAGCGCCTGCTGTATCTTGTCGATCTGTTCCTCCGGCACGCCCACGGGAGGAATAATCGGCTGTCCGGATGCGTCGCAGTCCTGCCCGATTACAATATAACCGCCACCAAGATTTTCAAAATCGTTGGCAAAGGCACAGAGGGTGCGGAGAATTGGGTCAGGATTCCAGCCTTGCTTATACTCGATCCGCTCGCCCTCAACCTTGCGCTGTCGCAGCAGGTCTTCAAGATTGATGGGGAGTTTGGAACTCATGCGCCAGCCTCCTGCAGTTCGAGTGGTTTTCTGTTCTGCATCATAAGTTTACAAACTCCGTGTCATGGTTTAAGTTTCCTTGGTTTTTTTACAACATTTTGTTATACATAATTGTGTTTTTGTTATATATATCAAAGCCAAGTCGGGTGAATGTATTCGTCCATTAATTTTAGGAACACGCGGCGTCTTCGCGCCGAATGGATGCTTTTTGGATATAAACTATTCGTTTCAATTTCAACTCGTAAAGTTGCTTCCCAACTCTTCAATGAGATCGTGCCCATGCATAGTACAACCAACAACGCGAACTTCTAAAATAACCGAAACAAAAGTTATAACTTGGATATATAATGAAAAACACATAATCTAATGTTGCAAAATAAGTCATATTTCAGAAATCCCTATATTGTGCCCGAATTAACAGGTAACGTGGATAATAGCAGCTACTTTTTTTGTTTTAGTGAACTCGTTGAATTTATCTCGAATGTCTGGTGTCTCAGCTTCTATTATCTCTATTCCTTCCTTTTCTAAAAGTGCTCTCGCATCACCAGAAAGGCTTGCCACTCCTGATGTGCCCTTTCCAATAAAAACTGCATCTGGTTTTTCTTTTAATGCATGCTCTACCTGATCTTTTGTAAAAGTATGACCATACTCCCTTTTCTCAACTTTGCCAGAAGGGAATATATAAACATCATGGTTGTAAGTTACATTATCTACTGTAATGGATCCGAATTGGGATGAATTTATCTTAGCCATATTTAGCCACCTCCTTACTACTTTATAAGTTGAATGTTACTTAAAGTTAAGCCTCTGACAATTTCATCTAACGAGCCTATCAAGGGGTGTAGCCCCGCCGCCCGATAAGTAAAACGAGCGAACGAATCGTCCGCCGAAAGCGGAGAATCAAGCCTGTTGTCATGGTTGGTTTACCTGTATACTTTTGACTTTTTGTCTATGTTTATGATCAGGATTGTTTTTTGTCGAGATAGACTACGTATAGTATTCTGTAGTCTCCAGCTCTAACTCTGAATGCTTTTTCTTCTCTTCCTACCACTCTCTTTGCATCTGGGGGATTAAGGAAACTCCGCCAGAATGCTGTCGGCGAAGCGAACCCCGAAGGGGCGACAGCTTTATGAGCGGTTGATTTTAGTCACGTAGGCAAGGGTGACACAGAATACTGAGACTGAACAAGTACCTGTCTTTTTCGGGCATCCTGCAAGGGAGCGGCCCTGCCTCCGAAGGCAACAAACAAACCAAAAAGTAAATAGTACGTTCTCTGTGTTTTTCCGAACCATTCCGGAAGATAATAAAAAGTCTCAAAGTACACGAAATTTAACAAATTACTTTCCTGTATCTCAACCGATCAACGCCTTTGTGATAAGTACAAGGGATTTATAATCTTTTTCGGTTTTCCATCCGAAACCTAACATATATAGGACAGGTTATTTCAATACCTAATATCGATTAATCTTCGATATGAAGATGCATAAATATGAGTATAAATCTAAATTAGGAGCATGTTATTTTCTTGCACTCGCGCTGGCAGGCGCATACCTTGGCATTGCAAACATCATAAGTGATTTTTTCGGATGTGTGTCCCTGATCATCGTAGCCGGATTCTATTTCAGGAGTGTTCCACACATGTGGAAGGACAGTATGGATGGATTGGCGCTCATCACCATAGGTTCTGTGCTGTTATGGCTGCTTGCATTTAATGACCTGTTATGTGTAGGAACCGGTACAGTGAAACAACTGACCCCAACCCTAACATTGATGCCTTTCTCACTCGTAAACATTCTTTTGATGAGGTAATATATGAGAATATTTTTAGCCGGGAACCCAAACGTTGGAAAAAGCGTACTCTTCAATAGACTGACAGGTATGCGTGTCTTTGTTTCAAACTATGCGGGAACAACAGTAGATTACTGTACAGGATATACTGAAATAAACGGGAAAAAAACAGAGATCATCGATGTTCCAGGTGTATATTCCCTGAGCGCAGAGAACCAGGCAGAAGAAGTAGCTACCCGGATACTGGAAGGATGCGATGGAAATGATGTCGTGGCCAATGTTCTTGATGCAACAAATCTTCGCAGAGGTCTTCATTTAACACTCGAACTGATGGATAAATGCTGTCCGATGGTTATGGCAGTGAATATGATGGACGTGGCGGCTCGATCCGGAATCATCATCGATCTGAAAACCATGGAAGAGCTCATCAGTGTTCCCGTAGTCGGCATGACAGCGATCAATGGTGATGGGGTATCTGAACTTATATCAAGGATCAAGGACAGGAAAATCGTGAATCCTGAGGAACTGATGCATGAATCCGGATGTTAAGTGGGCACAGATCGACAGGATCGTCGATCGAGTGGTGACGTTCGAGGATAAGCCACCAACACTGATGCAGCGAATCGATAAGATTACGCTGAATCCGATCGTGAATCTTGCGATTGCATTCGTTGTCCTGTATTTGATCTTTGATAGTTTTATACGAATAGGCCACATATTTTTCACAGAAGGAGTCATAGGAAGATACATATTTGCACAGGGCACGTTTTATGACATATGGATCCACCGCATCTTCGATGATACATTCCTATATCCGATCATGGTAGGAAATACCGACCAGGGCTATCTGTACTCATTCGGACTCCTCACCACAGGGATGTATGTGCCGCTCGGGATCGTGTTTCCCGCGATATTCATATTCTATGCATGGCTCACCGTACTTGAGGATATTGGCTATCTTCCGAGACTGGCAATGCTCGCAGATTCTCTTCTTGCGAAGATCGGACTTCCCGGATATGCAATTATCCCAACGATCCTTGGCATGGGCTGCAATGTTCCCGGAATGACCGCTTCAAGGATCCTCGATACGAAAAAGCAGCGGTTCACGCTTTCCACGATCCTTGCGATCGCAGTTCCGTGCAATGCACAGATCAGCGTCGCTATAGTCGTCATCGGTGGAATGTATGGATATTCCTATCTGATCCCTGTCATCCTGGTTCTTGTTTTCTTATATGCCGGCATCGGAGCATTGCTCAATCATCTCATACCATCAGGGAATCTTGAGACGATCATAGATATACCACCGTACAGAAGACCGATTCTTCGTAATGTTGCAAGCAAACTGATGATCAGGATGAGATATTTCTTCTTTGATGCGATGCCCTGGGTGATCATTGGAATCCTGGTCGTAAATATTTTATATCTATCCGGCGTGCTTGAAATACTTGAAGATGTCATCGGTCCCATACTGGTCATCTGGCTCGGCATACCAGCGGAGATGGTTGGTGCACTCATCATCGGATTTCTGAGAAAGGATATTGCAATCGCATTTTTTTATCTGATTCCGGATATGAGCGTATGGCAGGCGATCACAGGTGTCGTGATCCTGATGATCTATTTCCCATGTGCTGCCACCTTCGCCATGATGCTGAAGGAACAGGGATTTCGGGATACATTGAAATCAACCGGATTAATGCTGATCATCGCCTTCATGGTGGGCGGTATGCTGCACGCCGTCAGTCTACTGTGGTGATCTGATGCATACAGGTATCAGGGAATTCGATCGGATAACAGGAGGGATACCAGAAAAGAGCATGATCCTGCTGGAGGAAGAACTTGGCTGCATGAAGAGTATCTTTGCCCAGAAAACAGCATCCGAAACATTGAAAAATGGTGGAAAAGTACTGTACATCACAAGAAGATACATCGAAGAGATCAAGGAAGAGATGATGGGATACGGCATGGAACCAGATGGTATCGAGTTTGTGGATGATTTTAACATGGTGGATCACGATCTGGTTGTAGTGGATCATATCTCGATCACGTTCATGCACAGCGAGGTCGATGATATTATAAATTTATTAAATGATTTGAAGAAAAGCGATGCAGCGGTTCTGCTGCTATCTGATACAGGTATTCTTGATGAACGGCAGGAAAGGGTGGTGAGGGCGATGGCCGATGGTGTGATCCGGTTCAAATTTGAGGATAAGAAGGACCGTATATACCGTACGATCATCATTCTGAAGTACAGAAACGCTGTGGATGCAGTCATACCATTTGCAATCGATGGAGCCGGTATATCCATCGATACCAGAAAGAGGTTTTGAATGAGAAGGAGCCCATATCACAGATTCGCCCTGGTAGGAAACCCGTTCAAGGAAACGGGAGAAAAAGAACTGCTGCATGTCCGCCGGCAGGTAGATGAGACACTGGATGATTTCTTTTATGCAACCATCGAAAGAAGTGAAAATAGTCTGCTGAAGATCATCGGTGAGCCGGGATATGGAAAAACAGAGCATCTTTTGATAACGAATAATAATGCGAGGAAGGAAAAGGTATTCTGTCGATACATAAACTGTGATTTTGATGCATCGATGACGATCAGGGAGATTCTGGCAGCACTTTCCAGAAAAAAGATTTTTAAACCTGATTATCTGAAAAAAATTGATAAAGTAAGAAAAAATCTCAATAAAGGAAACATGGAGATGATGGTCGATGCTGTTTCATCTGCACTAAATGCGTATTCTCCATGCTTTTTGCTGCTCGATGATTTCGACCGGATGCTTGCATCACAGACCGGCAGTGACTTCTGTATCGCAATACAAAAGATTTTGACCAACACCAGTGGAGGTGTGCTCATTGTGATAACCACCGAATCCGATATCTGCGAACTGCATGGAGAAACAATAACGCTTGAAAGATTCGGTGATAAGGATGCAGAGTTGTTTGTTGCAAAGAGACTCTTAAAAAAGCGAAGCATCGAAGAAAATATGGATCCATTGTTTCCTTTCACCCCTGAAGCAGTTCATAAGATGAATGCACACACAAACGGAAACCCTGGAGAACTTCTTGATATCATGTCAAGGATCATCGATGAAGCGATTAAAAAAGAGGTGATACTGATAGATAATGAATTTGTAAGTACCATTCTGCGTAGATTGCAGCAATGATTTGGTCGTGTGAATTGGCTAAAATTTCATGGTTGCACTTTTCTGCGTTGATCAAGAGCCAGTTTCATGTCAGACCTCCAGCATTCTATTTCGGATACATCGATAATGCAGCATCCAGTCCGAGTACATACTCGACTTCCGCATAAGCCACACCCGGAATCTCCACAAGGATCCTCTCTGCCACATCCAGTCCAATGGATGTGTTTGCTTCATCGACGACCACAACCACCTGATCATTTGCTGGCTGTTTTGTAAGCATCCTGAGTTTCTTGCCAGGCCTGATACCCATGCCAGCCACCTTTTTTTGCAGTGTTTCCTCAATGTGTGTTACGATGCCTTCTTCTGCATATCTCATTTCAGATAATTTCATGTTCATTTAAATCACATCCTGTGAACTCTGATCTTTTGTGCCATCCCGCGCCCGATCGAAACAACATTTCGATCAACTTCGATGGTAACCGGACCACTGGTGGATATCACACGCACGATGCGCCCCTCGGATATACCTCTAAGGTAAAGTTTCTGCCTGATCCCGTGCCCTCCGCCAATATCCACAATTCTGGCGGATTCACCCGGTTTTATCTGTGAGAGGATCGTATCGTTTAAACGCATTATGTTCACCCTTCAGGTAATCCTATTTTACATCCTGTGTAAGGACGTTAGGTATGCAAAAAATCTGCCCTACAAATATTCGGTTTTCAATTGAAAGCCAACTCGGCCAGGCAGGAACAAAAAAGTGATTTTCTTTGTCTACGAACAACATCAATTATTGTGGAGTGTTTGTTTAGCTCAGTTTCAATTTATAAACCGCAGAGAACACTCACCTCCTACGGAGTTGAGTGCCTGCTACGCCTGTAGGGCGTGCAGGGCGCA